>JAVVPX010000051.1:15165-17583 GCA_036655555.1 Bacteroidaceae bacterium
ATCTTTAGCTCACAGTTTGATTCAAGCATGTATCGAACCTTGTAAGAAAGCAATGAACGATGCCGGTCTGTCTAACTCCGATATCGACGAAGTAATTCTTGTAGGTGGTTCTACCCGTATCCCTGCAGTACAAGAAATTGTAGAAAAATTCTTTGGTAAAGCTCCATCTAAAGGTGTTAATCCCGATGAAGTAGTTGCAGTAGGAGCCGCAGTACAAGGCGCAGTGCTAACCGACGAAATCAAAGGCGTGGTTCTATTGGATGTTACTCCATTATCAATGGGTATCGAAACACTAGGAGGCGTAATGACTAAGTTAATAGACGCTAACACAACTATTCCTTGCAAGAAGAGTGAAACATTCTCTACCGCTGCCGATAATCAGAGCGAGGTAACTATCCATGTGATTCAAGGTGAACGTCCAATGGCAAATCAAAACAAATCTATCGGTCAGTTCAACTTAGCCGGAATAGCTCCTGCCCGTCGTGGAGTACCTCAAATAGAAGTTGCGTTCGACATCGACGCAAACGGTATTTTAAAGGTAACTGCTAAAGATAAGGCTACCGGCAAAGAACAAGCCATCCGTATTGAAGCTTCCAGCGGTTTGAGTAAAGATGAAATCGAGAAGATGAAAGCAGAAGCAGAAGCCAACGCAGAAGCCGACAAGCAAGAACGCGAAAAAATAGATAAACTTAACCAAGCTGACGGAATGATATTCCAAACAGAAAAACAATTGGAAGAGTTAGGCGACAAGCTTCCTGCAGAGAAGAAAGCTACCATTCAAGCTGCTGTAGATAAATTAAAAGCTGCCCATAAAGCACAAGATTTAGCCGGAATTGACGCTGCAATGGCAGAAGTAAACAAAGAATTCCAATCAGCAAGCGAACAAATGTATGCTCAAGGCGCAGGTCAACAACCCGGTGCACAAGCAGGACCCGATATGAATGCAGGTGGACAAGCTAATCAAAATGCGGGTTCAACCAAGCAAGACGATAACATTCAAGACGCAGATTTTGAAGAAGTGAAATAAGCATCGGAAAACAAACAATTAGCTATTACAAGAAAGCGCTGCAAGTTGATGACTTGCAGCGCTTTTATTTTTCAGAAAGTCACCAATTTACTAGCATTTTCATTATAAACTTTTAAAAAAAATGCTGAGACAGTTTGGAATATGAGATAATATAAACACTTGCATATAAATTATACCTCGTTGAGATGGGAACAAAAATTCTCCTGTTTTATTCCCAAATGATACCAATGAACCGGAAAGAGATTTAGCCAATTCAGCATATTCGTATGTATCTGAATGCAACTTATATCCGTAATAATAAACGTTTTGCGAAGCGCAATATCCGAACGATGGAGCTTTCTCGTAATTGGTTCTGCCCATCGCGTTTGACAACTATAATATACTAAAAATCAACAATATGCACATTTTTTTTAAAACCATAAAATTATTATTTTTTAATTTCGCCAACGGGTTATATATATTTTTTTATGCACCCTCAAAAAAAATATCAAATCATTTGATAATTATAAAAACAATATTTACATTTGCTAAAATATACGAAAAGAAGCGATAGAAATAGTATGTAAATTCCAATGTTCATAAGAAATATTTTAAATATTAAGATATTCATATCTTTGATTATTTTTCATTAATGAGATAACATTTAATGTTTAATATCTTATAGCTAAGAAATAAAACTCAATTTACACTCATAAATAATCAACAAAAGCACTACTTATGAAAACTATTAATTTTTTAATCTTCGCGACTATTTTTTGGGGGCTTCTATCATGCTCGTCAAAAACAGAGAATCCAGAAGAACCATACATCTCTGAAGAAACAGAATTTTATCAAGGTCAGGAAATTCCCGAATACGTATCTAAAAATCCTACAAAATATGGATTCTTATTGATTAAGTGTTGGAAAATTAAAGAAAAACAATGTACTGAATTAATGAATTGCAGCTACAATAAAGATCAAAATCTTTTAATTGTACCAGACAATCAAAGGTTTATTGGATGCAAAGTATTTTACGAGGACAAGGAGGTAATGTTAGGATCAAATACATGGCAACTCATAAATTCAAATTATGTAATACTCGATGATTCATATTTAGTATATGGTGAAATGCCTATATATTGCTATAAAGATGAAGAACAAATATTCCAAGAGACATTATCGTCTCCTGAGAAATATGGATTTAAGAAAACTAAATGCTGGCAGCACATTAAATATTTTACTCCTGAAAGGTACTCAACCGGAGAATTGGAAGTATGGTCAAATGGGAAGGGTATGTATGTTTCCGGTTTAGAACCTTGGCATAATATCTACCATCGTTGGAATAAATATGAAACTTCCATTTATACAGAAGTTGGATTTTACAATGTACCCGAAGATCGAAGGTGTTTTGT
>JAVVPX010000052.1:0-16888 GCA_036655555.1 Bacteroidaceae bacterium
CGCCCACAACGTAGCTTCAATCGTGAAGACAAACCTTGGCAAAGTAATTCAGAAGATGGTAATAGCGACAGACCACGTTCTCGTCGTCCAAACACTAACTATGGTTCGCCCACAGTAGGTCGTGACGGAGAAAGTCGTCGTCCACGCTTCAATTCAAGCGAAAATCGTTCACAAGGATTCTCACGTCCTGTTCGCAGAACAGAAGATTATGATCCGAACGCAAAATATAGCAAGAAGAAACAAATAGAATATAAAGAACAAGCTTACGACCCTGACGAACCTGTTCGCTTGAACAAATATTTGGCAAATGCCGGTGTTTGCTCTCGTCGTGAAGCAGATGAGTTTATTACTGCAGGAGTAGTTTCTGTTAATGACGTGATTGTAACTGAATTGGGTACAAAGATTAAGCGTACCGATTCAGTGAAGTTCCATGAAGATACAGTAAGCGCAGAACGTAAAGTTTATGTATTGCTGAACAAACCTAAAGATTGCGTAACTACTTCCGACGACCCTCAAGCACGCTTGACAGTAATGGATTTGGTGAAAGGTGCTTGCAACGAACGAATCTATCCGGTAGGCCGTTTAGACCGTAACACTACAGGTGTGCTTCTTTTAACTAACGATGGAGATATGGCTTCTAAGCTTACTCATCCTAAATATTTGAAGAAGAAAATTTATCACGTATACACCGATAAGAACGTAACTAAGCACGATATGGAACAGATTGCTGCCGGAGTAACGTTGGAAGATGGTGAAATTCAAGCAGATTCTATTGATTATGCTTCGGAAACCGATAAATCGCAAGTAGGGATAGAAATTCATTCGGGCAAGAATCGTGTAGTACGTCGTATATTTGAATCACTTGGTTATAAGGTTACTAAACTCGATCGCGTATTATTTGCCGGTTTAACCAAGAAAAATCTTCGTCGCGGCGAATGGAGATACTTGACAGAACAAGAAGTGAATATGCTTCGTATGGGAGCTTTTGAATAAGTAAAAGAATACAAAATAGATACATTTTATGGAAAAGATTAGTAGAACAAGAATTGTAGATGTACTCAAGTCGGAAGGCTTTGGTACAAAGGTGAATGTAAAAGGATGGGTGCGCACTCGCAGAGGTAGCAAACAAGTTAACTTTATTGCCCTGAATGACGGTTCTACCATAAATAATCTACAAATTGTTGTTGACTTAGAGAAGTTTGATGAAGAACTCTTGAAGCCAATTACTACCGGAGCTTGCGTAAGCGTCAACGGAACGTTGGTTGAATCTATGGGACAGAAACAGAGTGCAGAGATGCACGCTGAGGAAATAGAAGTGCTTGGAGCGGCAGACCCTGCTACTTATCCACTTCAGAAGAAAGGACATTCGATGGAATATCTTCGTGAAATAGCACATTTGCGCCCACGTACTAATACGTTTGGTGCAGTGTTTCGTATTCGTCACAATATGGCGTTTGCTATTCATAAGTTTTTTCACGAACGAGGATTCTATTATTTCCACACCCCGTTGATTACGGCTTCCGATTGCGAAGGCGCAGGTCAGATGTTTCAAGTAACTACCATGAATCTCTATGACTTGAAGAAGAACGAAGACGGAACTATCAATTACGACAACGATTTCTTTGGTCGTCAAGCAAGCCTAACGGTCTCCGGACAGTTGGAGGCTGAGTTGGCAGCAATGTCTTTAGGTGCTGTTTATACGTTTGGACCTACTTTCCGTGCGGAAAATTCCAATACTCCCAGACACTTGTCGGAGTTTTGGATGATAGAACCGGAGGTAGCTTTCAATGAAATTAAGGACAACATGGACTTGGCGGAAGACTTCATCAAGTATTGTGTGCGTTGGGCATTGGAAAACTGCAGAGATGATGTTCAATTCCTCAACGATATGTTCGACAAAGAACTGATTTCACGTCTAGAAAGCGTGTTGAAAGAAGATTTTGTGCGTTTGCCTTACACCGATGGTGTGAAGATATTGGAAGATGCCGTAGCTAAGGGATACAAGTTTGAGTTCCCTGTATATTGGGGAGTAGACTTAGCATCGGAGCACGAACGCTATTTGGTGGAAGAACATTTCAAGCGCCCTGTTATCTTAACTGATTATCCAAAGGAAATCAAAGCATTCTATATGAAGCAGAACGAAGATGGGAAAACGGTTCGTGCAATGGATGTGTTGTTCCCTAAGATAGGAGAGATTATCGGAGGATCGGAGCGTGAATCCGATTACGACAAGCTGACAGCTCGTATTAATGAGCTAAACATACCAATGAAAGATATGTGGTGGTACTTAGATACCCGTCGTTTTGGTACGGCTCCTCATTCCGGCTTTGGCTTAGGCTTTGAACGACTGTTGTTGTTCGTAACCGGAATGACTAATATTCGTGACGTAATTCCTTTCCCAAGAACACCAAGAAACGCAGACTTCTAAACGGAAAATAGATAATTAACAATAATAGAGGGTAGTTTCCACAATGGAGATTGCCCTCTATCTATTCAAAAGAATAGGTGTACATTATTCATTTCATTGTGACGAAGCAAGCTATAAAATCAAAAAAAGAAGGAAATAGTTTGTCGATTCAAAGAAAAGAAGTACTTTTGCAAGCCGATTATTATCTGAAAGGATAAGAGTTTAATTTTTAGCGTGTTAATAGTCCTTTGTCCGGGGACGGTTAGAACCGCAAAGAAAAAATGTTTTTTAGTAGTTAACAATTAAAAGAATTTAAGAGTGGATACTTTAAGTTACAAGACCATTTCTGCAAACAAAGCAACTGTAACCAAAGAATGGGTTATCGTTGATGCTACCGATCAGGTGTTAGGTCGCCTAGGTGCAAAAGTTGCGAAACTGTTGAGAGGAAAGTACAAACCGAACTTTACTCCTCACGTAGACTGCGGTGATAATGTAATTATCATCAATGCAAACAAAGTTAAATTAACAGGAAACAAGTGGACTGATAGAGTTTATCTGTCGTACACAGGTTATCCCGGAGGTCAAAGAGAAATGACTCCCGCTCGTTTGATTACCAGACCAAACGGTGAAGAAAGATTAGTAAAGAAAGTTGTGAAAGGCATGCTTCCTAAAAATATTTTAGGCGCGCAGCTATTAGGCAATCTTTATGTGTACGCTGGTAGCGAACACAAACAAGATGCTCAATGCCCAAAATCAATTGATATAAACTTACTTAAATAATAAAGAATGGAAGTAGTAAATGCATTAGGCAGACGTAAGCGTGCAATTGCCCGCGTATTCGTAAGCGAAGGTACAGGAAAGATTACTATCAACAAGAGAGACCTTGCACAGTACTTTCCATCAACTATACTTCAGTATGTTGTAAAACAACCATTGAATAAACTTGAAGTTGCTGAAAAGTATGACATCAAAGTTAATTTATGTGGTGGAGGTTTCACCGGACAGTCACAAGCATTGCGCTTAGCAATTTCTCGTGCTTTGGTGAAAATGAATGCTGAAGATAAGAAGTCACTTCGTGCTGAAGGCTTCATGACTCGTGACTCACGCTCTGTTGAACGTAAGAAACCAGGTCAGCCAAAGGCTCGTAGAAGATTCCAGTTCAGTAAGCGTTAAGAGCTGAACTAGTTTAGTATCTAAATTGCCGAGACTCTTTAGAGACTACCCGGCGGTTGGTTAGTAAAAACAAAAAAGAAAGTAAACGATTAAAAGAATTAAAAATGTCAAGAACAAATTTTGATACATTATTGGAAGCCGGTTGCCACTTCGGACACCTTAGAAGAAAGTGGAATCCAGCTATGGCTCCTTATATTTTCATGGAACGCAATGGTATTCACATCATTGACCTCCACAAAACCGTTGCAAAGATTGACGAAGCTGCTGAAGCTTTGAAACAAATTGCAAAATCAGGAAAGAAAATCCTGTTTGTAGCTACTAAAAAACAAGCAAAAGAAGTTGTAGCTGAGAAAGCTGCATCTGTCAATATGCCTTATGTAATCGAACGCTGGCCGGGTGGTATGCTTACCAATTTCCCGACTATCCGTAAGGCCGTTAAGAAAATGTCTACTATCGATAAGTTAACTAACGATGGTACTTATTCTAACCTTTCCAAAAGAGAAGTTCTTCAGATTTCACGTCAACGTGCTAAGTTAGATAAGAACCTTGGTTCTATTGCTGACCTTACTCGTTTGCCTTCTGCTCTTTTCGTTATCGACGTAATGAAAGAAGCTATTGCAGTGCGTGAAGCTAATCGCTTGGGTATTCAAGTGTTTGCTATCGTTGATACAAACTCAGACCCAACAAATGTTGATTTCGTAATTCCTGCAAATGATGACGCTACTAAATCGGTAGAAGTGATTCTTGAAGCTTGCTGTGCAGCTATGGCTGAGGGCTTGGAAGAAAGAAAAGCTGAGAAAATAGATATGGAAGCAGCCGGAGAAGCTCCTGCAGACAAAGGCAAGAGAAAAACAACAAAAGCAAGATTAGATAAATCGGACGAGGAAGCTATTAATGCCGCTAAAGCTGCCGCTTTCTTGAAAGAAGACGAAGAAGCTTAATTATAATATATTCATAATCAAATAAAAAATAAGACTATGGCTGTATCAATGCAGGATATTACCCACTTGCGCAAAATGACGGGTGCCGGTATGATGGATTGCAAAAATGCGTTGACTGAATCGGAAGGTGATTTCGATAAAGCAATCGAAATTATACGCAAAAAGGGACAAGCAGTAGCTGCTAAACGTTCAGACCGAGAGGCTTCTGAAGGTTGTGTAATTGCTAAGGCTGATGGTAACTTTGCTGCCGTTATTGCTTTGAAGTGCGAAACAGACTTCGTTGCTAAAAATGCAGATTTCGTTGCTTTGGCTAATGAGATTATTGACCTTGCTATTGCTAACAAATGCAAATCCGTGGAAGAAGTTCAAGCTCTTCAATTGGGTAAAGGCACTGTGGCTAACGCAATCACTGATAGAATTGGTATCACAGGCGAGAAAATGGAACTTGACGGTTACGGATTTGTAGAAGGTGACAGCACTGCTGTCTATATTCATCCGGGAAGTCGTTTGGCTACTGTTGTTGCTTTCAATTTAGCAAACGTTGACGCACAAGTTGCTCACGAAGTTGCTATGCAAATTGCCGCAATGAATCCAATTGCTATAAACGAGGCTGGTGTTCCGGCTGACGTATTAGAACGCGAAAAAGAAGTTGCAGCTGACAAAGCTCGTGAAGAAGGAAAACCTGAGAATTTGATTGAAAGAATTGCTCAAGGACGTATCGCTAAGTTCTACAAAGAAGTTTGTTTGTTGGAACAAGAATACGTAAAAGATCCAAAGATTAATATCGCTCAATTCTTGAAAAATCAGAATAAGGACTTAACTGTTCTAAACTTCAAACGTTATACGTTGAATGCTGATTAATTAAAATGATGATAAAAAGAGAGGCGGCTAAATTTAGTTTTAGTCGCCTCTCTTCGTTGTTAGATAGCTTTAGTTTTGGTATAACCCTCTTTCTTTAGCAACTCGGTAACTTTTATTTTAAAGTCTCCTTGTATGATAATCTCTCCGTCTTTGGCGGAACCTCCTACACCACATTTTGTCTTTAATAATTTGCCAAGTTCTTTTAAATCATCTTCCGAACCGCTGAAACCGGTAATAAGAGTGACAATCTTTCCTCCTCGATTCTTTTTATCTATTGCAACACGTAAATTCTGTTTCCCTTTCTCTATCGTTTCTAAAGAGTATTCTTCTTCTGTGGCATATCCATAATCCGGGTTGGTAGAGTATACAACATTGAGCCTGTCTTTCCAATCGTTATTTTTCATGATATTTTACTTATTATCTTCAAATGTATTAAACTTATTGAAAAGAGCAATATATGTAATC
Organism: Bacteroidaceae bacterium; assembly: GCA_036655555.1. Taxonomy (GTDB): domain Bacteria; phylum Bacteroidota; class Bacteroidia; order Bacteroidales; family Bacteroidaceae; genus Bacteroides. The sequence goes on from JAVVPX010000052.1 coordinate 5,848, forward strand.
GTTTTATCAGTTTTGTTTAATCTCTATTAAGCTTTTGTAAGATAACGTTGCCAATTGCGAAAAATGATGTACTTTTGCAACTCGCTGCATAATAATAAATAAAGAATGAATAGTCGCATACAAAAAGAATTGGATAAAGTGCCGGAACCAACATTACGTAGGCTTCCTTGGTATCTGTCGAACGTGAAACTCATGAAAGATAGAGGTGAAGAGTATGTTTCTTCTACTCAAATATCGAAAGAGATAAATATTGATGCTTCGCAGATAGCTAAAGACTTGTCGTATGTTAATATTTCGGGGCGAACAAGAGTAGGTTATAAAGTGGATGTGTTGATCGCTGTCTTAGAAGATTTCTTGGGGTTTACCAATATGCATAAAGCAGTTCTGTTTGGTGTAGGTAGCTTAGGAGGTGCATTACTTCGAGATTCAGGTCTTACCCATTTCGGCTTGGAAATAGTGGCAGCTTTCGACGTAAATCCGGAACTTGTAGGAAAAGATATTAACGGTATTCCTATTTTTCATTCTCGCGACTTTAAGGCTAAGATGCAAGAATATGAAGTTAATATAGGTGTTCTTACCGTTCCAATTAGTATAGCGCAAAAAGTTACGGACAAAATGGTAGATGGCGGTATCAAAGCCGTTTGGAACTTTACTCCATTTCGTATTCGTGTGCCGGAAAATATAGTGGTACAAAACACTTCTCTTTATGCACACTTGGCAGTGATGTTTAACCGTTTAAACTTTAATCAGATAAAGTAATGAAGATAATAGCCGTAGGAATGAACTACGCCGCACACAATAAAGAATTAGATAATACGTTAACATTACCAGAGGAACCGGTTATCTTTATGAAACCGGATTCAGCTTTGCTTAAAGACGGTAAACCTTTTTTTATTCCCGATTTCTCTGAAGAAGTTGATTATGAAACGGAGTTGGTAGTCAGAATAAGTCGTTTAGGCAAGAATATATCAGCACATTTTGCTCATCGTTACTACGACGCAGTGACGGTAGGTATTGACTTTACGGCGAGAGATTTGCAACGAAAGTTTCGTGCTATTGGTAATCCTTGGGAAATATGTAAAGGCTTTGATAACTCGGCAGCCATAGGAAATTTTGTTCCGGTAGATAGATTTGGAGATGTTCAGCAATTAAACTTTAGACTGAATATTGATGAAAAGAAAGTGCAAGAGGGAAATACTGCTGATATGTTATTTGGCGTTGATGAGATTATAGCTTATGTTAGTCGGTTCTTTACGTTGAAAATAGGAGACTTGCTTTTTACTGGAACACCTGTAGGTGTAGGGAAGGTAAGCATAGGGGAACATTTACAAGGATATTTGGAAAACGAAAAACTACTTGATTTTTACATTAGATAGAAGATGATTTACTTTTAATGATAAGGAGCCGTATGCGATATATTAAACTTTATATAATATTATTTATTTTCACATGGTCTTTCTCCGCCCTTTTAGCTCAAGATTTTGTCTCTTTAGATTGGCAAACTAACCCAATTGTTTCTGTAAATGGGATGCCTATGAGGACTGATGTTCCAAATTTTACACAGTCTACTTTTAATTCAGATAGTAAACTTCCTCATTATATCAAAAATATAGATTTAGGTACAAATTTCTTTCCTTTTACTTATGAAGTAAAGGTAGAATATCCCGAATATGAATATTTAACAGCAAGGGAATCTTCTGCACTTGCTAAATTAGAAGTAGCACTTCCATCGTCTCCGAAAGTATCGTCTCAAATAGGTGTCTCTTCTAAAAGAGGATTATTGGAAGTCGATTTTATTCCTTTAGTTTATCGGGAGGGAAAGTATCAACGAATTAAATCGTTTAAACTAACAATCGAAAAGAAATCGAATAGAACTAAAGCAGCAAGAGTAGCTTCGCCTGTTGAAAGATATGCTGAAAATTCGGTATTGGCAAGTGGCAAGTGGGTAAAAATACGAGTTGGTGGTACGGGTGTTTATCAGATTACTAATAGTGAATTATCAAAAATGGGATTTTCTAATCCTTCTAAAGTTCGATTATATGGATATGGCGGAAATATTCTTTTGGAAGATTTGCGAAAAGTTAAAATAGATGATTTACAAGAAGTTCCGTTTTGGAGAGAACCTAATTATGTGTTGTTTTATGCTAACGGTACTATTCGCTGGACTCGTGAAGGAAAAAAATATGTTCAAACCCAAAATCATTATGCTACTTATGGATGCTATTTTTTAACGGAGAGTAATGAAGAACCGTTAAACTTGTCCAAAGAGGAATCATTGCCCGAAGAAGATGCTGCAATAGTAACTACTTATCCAGATTATGCTTTGTACGAGAAAGAAGAATTTAGTTGGCACGAAATGGGAAGAAAACTTTTTGAAGCTTATAATTATAGGTTGGGACATTCTAAAACTTATACTTTCAATCTTCCCGGAATAACAGAAGAACCTATGATTGGCTACGATGCAATAACTTATTCTTTTTCGGTAGATAATGAATCTGCAATTATTGGAGCTGCCATTAATGGTGAAAGCATGGGAAGTATAAGCGCAGGAAGATTAGATGCCTATGATGTGTTTTCAGAGATTACAGGCACAGAACCGTGGACTAAGGGCAGAAAAGAACAAACTTCTGTATCTATTACTTTAGATGCTCCTAATTTTACTTCAGGACATTTAGATTATATTCGCTTGAACTACACGCGAAAGCTAGCTTTGTATGGCTCTTATTCTGCTTTTAGGGGAGGAATAACACCTAAAACAAAGTTTGTAGTTGCCGGAGCAGATGAAAATACTCGTATCTGGAATGTAACTGATGCTAATAACTATCATCAAATGATAGGGACACTTGTGAATGGAAATTATTCTTTTGTGGCAGATAATTTGAAAGATAACGAATATGTAGCAGTGAATGTAAAGGGAACTTTTAATAAAGTAGAGGTTGTTGGAAATATTCCTAATCAAAATCTTCATGCACTTAAAGATATAGACATGATAATAATAGTACCTTCTCTTTCTGATTTTGCAGTTCAGGCAGAAAGATTGGCGGAAGCTCATAGAAAAGTAGATAAACTTCGTGTGAAAGTGGTGAAGGCGGAACAAATATATAATGAGTTTTCTTCGGGAACGCCAGATGCTACTGCTTATCGTCGTTTAATGAAGATGCTTTATGACCGTGCGACGGAAGAAACAAAACCAAAATATTTATTGCTTTTTGGTGATGCAGCTTGGGATAACAGAATGCTAACTAATAATTGGGCTAAATTTAATTCTTCAAATTTTCTTCTTTGTTATGAGTCGATAAATTCTCGCAGTAAAACGGACTCTTATGTCGCTGAGGATTATTTTGGCTTCCTTGATGATGGTGAAGGGGTTAACATTGGGAGAGACAAATTGGATATTGGTGTTGGTCGTTTTCCTGCTCAAACACTTGAACAAGCCAAAATAGCTGTGGATAAAACGATTGATTACATAGAGAATAAAAATCCGGGAGCTTGGAAGAATATTGCCTGTATGATAGGTGATGATGGCACTGATGGGGATGGTGATGCGAATATTCACATGGAACAATCTAATAAACTTGCAACATTAATAGAAAAGAAACATCCGGAATTCCTTGTGAAGCGTATTCTCTTCGACGCTTTTAAAAGAACAACTGTTGCTACAGGAAATTCTTATCCTGGGGCACATCATAAACTAATGAATATATTGAATGATGGTGCTTCGATAGTTAATTATATAGGACATGGATGTGTCGATGGTTTCTCGCATGAATGGATATTTACTCGAGCCGATATAGCAAGTCTTCGTTCTTCTCGACCAGCTGTTTGGTCAACGGCTGCTTGCGATGTAACGCCATTTGATAGCGGTATAGTTCCTATTGGTGAACAACTCTTTTTCCATCCTAAAGGAGGAGCGTTGGCTCTGTTTACTTCAACAAGGACCGTGTTTTCTGATCATAATGACTCTTTAAATGTGAAGTTTACAAATTATGTTTTGACTAAAGAAAACGGGAAACGATTAACATTGGGAGAGGCAATGAGGCGTTCTAAAGTGGAATTCTCTGCGGGTGGAGATAAGGCATGGGCAAACAAATTTAATTTTGTACTTATTGGAGATCCTGCACTTGCTCTTGTTCCTTCTGAATACAAAGCAGTGGTAGACGAAATAAATGGGAAACCGGTAGATAATGGTGATATACCAATGATTAAAGCAGGAGGTAAAGTGACGATGAAAGGGAGATTTGTAGATGATGCCGGACAATTGGCAACAGATTTTAATGGGTTGGTTTATCCTACAGTATTAGATAATGCGGAAAAGGTGGTTTGCTTGAATAATTCCAATTTATCTGATAATCCTTTTGAATTCGTAGAACGAGAAAAAATATTATTTGCCGGAGGTGATTCTGTTCGAGCCGGGGTTTTTTCCTTTGTATTTCCTGTACCCTTGGATATTAATTATTCTAATAAGAACGGATTGCTTAATTTATATGCGGTTAATGGTACGAAAGAAAAAGAAGGTCAAGGTGCTTTTTCTAATTTTCTTGTTGGTGGCTCTGAAGATAATGCGATGGAAACAGATTCTATTGGCCCTAAGATTAATATTTTTTTGAATACAGTAGACTTTGCTTATGGTGGAAAAACAAATGAAACTCCGATGCTGGTAGTCGATGTAGAAGATGAAGAAGGTATCAATACTACGGGTAATGGCATTGGTCATGATTTGATGGTTGTGATAGATCAATCTCCTAATTATTCTTTTTCGTTGAATAGCTATTATAAAGCAGAGCCGGGAAATTACACTAAAGGAACGGCACGCTTTTCCTTGCCTGAACTTTCAGAAGGAAAGCATAAGTTAATGGTTAGAGCATGGGATATGAAGAATAATTCATCTACTAAATTTTTAGAATTCGAGGTGGTGAGGGGGTTGCGTCCTAAACTATTTGAAGTGAATTGTAGTAAAAGTCCGGCCAAAGAGAATACAACCTTTATTATTTCACACGATCGTCCGCAATCGGAATTGAATATTCAATTGGGAGTTTACGACTTTGCAGGTAGAGAACTTTGGGTACATCAAGAAGAAGGAACGTCAACAGATGGCTTTTATTATATTGATTGGAATTTAACCAGTAATGGTGGGCAACGACTTGCGCCCGGTATCTATCTTTTTCGTGCATCTATCGCAAGTGATGGGAGCAAGCAAACGACCAAAGCAAGAAAAATAGTCATCCTAGAACAATAAACAAGGATGTTCTTTAGTTTATATTACAATAAAAAGTAGAAAGAATAGATGAAACAGATTAAGATAATAGCTTTTTTGGTATTGTTATTTTGTATGAATGGCACACTGAAAGGACAAGATTTAAAGAATGAATTTAACCCTGTCAATACTGGAGTAAATTCTTTAGGTATTGCTCCCGACTCTCGTGGAGGTGGTATAGGTGATGTGGGTGCTGCTACTGAACCGGATGTAAATTCTCAATATTGGAATCCTGCAAAATATCCTTTTACTATTAGCCGTGCTGGTTTTTCGGTTTCTTACACTCCTTGGTTGCGTAAGTTAGTTAATGACATTGACTTAGCTTACGTGGCTGGATATTATCGTATAGGTGATTATCAAGCTGTGAGTGCTTCGTTACGCTATTTTTCTTTAGGAACTGTACCATTAACGGATGGTACAGGCTCTAATATGGGTTCTATTAGCCCGTACGAAATGGCAGTAGACGTTGCGTATTCTCGTATGCTTTCAAAAACTTTTTCAGCAGCCGTTGCTCTTCGTTTTATTTATTCCGATTTAGCTTACAAGAAAGATGAGACAACGTCTCCCGGAACTGCCTATGCTGCGGATATTGCTCTCTATTATAGTAACTATGTGATGATGGGACAACGTGAATGTATGATTTCGTGGGGATTAAACCTTTCTAATATAGGTAGTAAGATATCGTACGATGGAGGTACAACTAGTGAATTTTTACCTACTAACTTTCGTTTCGGTTTATCTTATATGATGCCAATTGACGAATTTAATACTTTTACCGTTAGTGCGGATGCTAATAAATTAATGGTTCCTACTCGCCCAAAACTAGCAGGGAGAGGAACGAATGAGACAGATGAAGAATACAATGAACGGGTGAGACTTCACGAAGAAGATTTGGATAACTATCGAGACAATTCGCCTATCAAGGGAATCTTTACTTCTTTCTCCGATGCTCCGGGCGGATTCAAAGAAGAACTACAAGAAATACAATTCTCATTGGGCGCGGAATATACCTATCATAACCAATTCTCGGTGCGTGCCGGTTATCACCACGAACATGAAAATAAAGGTAATCGTAAATACTTTACTGTTGGCGCAGGATTCAAAATGAGCGTTTTTGCTTTGGATGCTGCTTATCTTATTTCCACCGCACAAAGTAATCCGCTTGACCAAACATTACGCTTCTCTCTTTCGTTCGATATAGATGGGATTAAAGACCTTATTGGCAGAAGAAGATAAACAATGAAAATACGAGTAGGCTTTGGATTCGATGTTCATGCTCTTGTCGAAGGACGAGAGCTATGGTTAGGAGGCGTTCGGCTTGAACACGAAAAAGGACTACTAGGACATTCAGATGCCGATGTACTTATCCATGCTGTATGCGATGCTTTGCTTGGAGCAGCCAATATGCGTGATATAGGTTACCACTTTCCCGATACAGGCAATGAATATAAAGACATAGACAGCAAAGTACTTCTTTCACGGACAGTGGCTTTGATTCGTGAAAAAGGTTATGAAATAGGAAATATAGACGCGACTATTTGCGCCGAACGTCCTAAACTTAAAATTCATATTCCCGCTATGCAACAAACGATGGCAAAGGTAATGGCAATCGATGTGGATGATATATCCATTAAAGCTACCACAACAGAAAAATTAGGATTTACGGGTAGAGAAGAGGGCATTTCTGCTTATGCGACTGTACTTATCAGTAAATAATTACTCTTTTTCTTCTTTATTTCTGTTTCCTTGCAACCTTTCTATTGTTTGTTTACGTCTAATGATAAATGACAAAAACAAATAAAGAATAGATATGAAACAGATTTTTCTTTTAATTGCGTTGATACTCACTTTCAGTACCATCGCTTCGGGCAAAGTTTCCGGACAAATAACTATTTCGCAAGATAGTGCGCAGAATACTGCCATTGTTGTCAGCTCCGATTCTATGGGAGTGGATACTATCATTGCCGATTCAGACACAGCAGAAGATGAAGATATTGATGACGTTGAGAGTTTCGGCTACGAAGGATTTCAAAACATAGGAGAAGCAATTCTCATTCCCATTGTTGCTATTGTGTTTACATTAGGAATGCCAATATTAATACTTTTCATAATCTTCTTCTTTCGGTATAAGAACAAAAAAGCTCAATATGCCCTCGTTGCAAAGTCTTTGGAAGCCGGACAACCAATACCGGAGGGAATGTTTGATAAGAAGTTAGAAAATAAAGACTTGATGAGCAAAGGTATTAAGAATACTTGTTTAGGCTTGGGCTTGTTCGTCTTTTTATGGGCAATTACCGATGAATTTGGTATCGGATGCATTGGACTACTTATTATGCTTTCGGGTATTGGGCAAATAATTATTCACAGAGTTAATCATCCTATGGGTTGCAAAGAAGATATAAAAGCAACAGAGACACCGACCGTTACGATTGTAGAAGAGGAAAAGAAGTCTACTGAAGAATGAATCAACTTAACGACATCTCATTAGTTGCGCAGGTAGTAGTGTTTAAAAACACCAAAGCTTTCGATACCTTAGTTAAGAAATATCAATCGCAAATCAGGCGATTCTTCCTAAACTTAACGTTAGGCAACAGCGAATTGAGTGACGACTTGGCACAAGAAACTTTTATCAAGGCTTATATAAATATTGCTTCCTTCCGCAATCTTTCTAACTTCTCTACTTGGCTCTATCGTATAGCTTATAATCAATTTTATGACTATATTCGCAGCCGAAAAGAGTTGCTGAGATTGGAGGAATGTAGTAAGGAAATGGAATATGCCGTTCGACAAGATGATGTGGAGCAGCAGTGGGATATTTATGAATCAATGAAAATACTCAAAGAGACAGAACGAACTTGCGTCACCCTCTTTTATATGGAAGACGTGTCTATCGATAAAATAGCAGGGATACTCAATTGTCCGCAAGGAACAGTGAAATCTCACCTCTCGCGAGCTAAAGAAAAATTATCAAATTACTTGAAACAAAATGGTTATGACAGAAATAGATGATAAGTTAATTGCTCAGCTCATGAAGCAAAGCAGACAGATGTTGCCCGATAACGGATTTTCTCGTAGAGTAATACGTAATCTCCCGGATAGAGAAGAACGACAATCAAATTTGTTGATGCTTATTTGCGCTTTGTCCGCAATAATTCTTTTTCTTGTATTCGATGGCGTGCAGATACTTTTTTCCCTAGGAAAAGAATTGATAAAGACAATTATTCAGAACGATATTATGACAATCAGCCCGATTACGTTATATATTGTTGCTGTGGTGCTGATTGTCATAGGTATGCAACGATTATGTTCCATCGAATAAATTGTTTACGGTGTTATTATAGTTTGTTTTTTAAATAATACAGAAGACTTTTGAAATAATACTGTTTATTTTTAAAATAATACAGAAGACTTTTTAGACTATCACCTCCCATTGTGAAAAAATGAAATTTATCTGCCATCTGCAATGTATCAATTTTAAATAGCTAGTATACAGTTGTTTAGATTTATTGTAGATGCTACTGTGGATAATTGTAAAAAAATAGTATGTTTTTTATATAATTATTAAATAAAAAAGATATCTTTGTGTGTTAATACGCTGAAAAGATATGAAAAAACATACTTTGATTTTAGCTGTCATTGCTATTACGTTAATAGCTTGTGGCGAAAGTAAGGACGACCCTGTTCTTCCTTCAGTTCCTATCCAAATATTAGGCGAAATAGAAACTCGTACAGTCGAAAATGCTTGGAATACAAATGATTCAATAGGAGTTTTTATGATTAAAAGACGGCAAGAACTAAATGCCGGTAGCATTGTTGAAAATGCTGATAATCGCAAATATGTAAATACACTTAACTTGAGTTTTATTCCCAAAGACGAAAATCAAACGATTTACTATCCGGTTAATGGTGATAGCGTTGATTTTATTGCCTATTTCCCTTATACAAAATTATTGAAAACAAATTATATCTATCCGATAGATCTTACTAATCAAGACAATCCGAAAACCTTAGATTTGCTATATGGCAAAGTTACCGGCAAACTGCAAACAGATCCTATCTTGAATTTCTCGTTCAAACACAAACTAAGTAAATTAGTGTTGGAAGTTGAAGCGGGGGCAGGTGTAACAAATGAAGAACTATCTAAGATTACCGTGGAAGTGACGGGCATGAATACTTTAGCTGATTTCAATCTAAATACAGGCGAAATACAGGAAATGCAGGGAATAACTCCTGTCCAAATGAAAAATACAGAAAAAGGAAGGCGATTTGAGGCTACGCTTTTGCCATGTATATTTGCGGAAGGACATACACTTATATTCCATTTTAACAATGAAAAGCAGGATTCTTTTATTAAAGAACTAACTCTTGATGATCAATTAATAACTTCAAAAATATTAAGTTACTCAGTTGAGGTATTTAGAACAGAAATTATTTTATCCAATAGGGGGCAAATTATAGATTGGAAAATAGGAGAGTCAAATACAGGAAATATAGAATTTTAAATAATAGAAGTTAATCTTAAAAAAAAAGTGAATGAAAACTAAACAATTAATGATTTTAGCGGCTGTGGCGGTGTCTTTGGCTGCTTGTAACAATGAGGATAGTTCTCAGCAAGAGAATCAAAACGGAGCAATCATTCTTAGAACTCATATAGGAACTCGTGCGGCTATTGATGCTCAAGATGTGCAAATTGCGACTGATGGCAAAGTTGGAGTTTTTATTAATGAACAGACTTTGCCCGGTGCAACAGGAGTAGCTACTGTTTATGAACCCTTGGTTTATACAGCTGATGGAACTGGTATTTTAGCTTTAGCTAAAGATTTGCCTCAACCTTTTTTCCCGCAGAGTGGAAATGGAGTAAATATAATAGCTTATTGTCCTTTCAGTGTTACTTGGACTGACAAGGCGATTGCTCAAGACTTCACAGTAGAAGCCGATCAATCAACAGATGCAAAGATGATTAGCAGTGATCTTTTGTACGGAGAACCAACAATAGGTAATCCGGTGGTTAGAGTAAAAACAGCTGTTGATTTAACTTTTAAACATACACTGTCTAAAGTCATCATTAATTTGACTTCGGGCAAGGGAGCTCCTGATCTAAATGGAGCGAAGGTGACTATCTTAGGTACGGAAAACACAACCGGTTTTATGCCGGCAACAGGCGCTTTATCTCCTGCTCATGGGGGAGCTAATGTAAAACCGATTCTTTCGGGTGTTGCCCCTGATGGAATAGTTCCTTTAACTTCTTATTCTTGTGCAGCAGTTATAGTTCCTCAGAGATTAAGTGCAGCCGGTTTATTAGATAATAAATTTATTCAAGTAAAGCTAAAAGCTGGTGGTACGGTATTCTATAAATTAGCCGACGATGCGATATTCGAAAGCGGAAAGAAAAATATATATGATTTAATAGTAGATTTGACAGAAATAACCCTTGGTAAATCACAAATAATTGATTGGACACTTGCTGCAGGTGGAAATGTTAGTGGTGGCGCAGGTATGGATTAAGATATGTGCATACTATTCGCAAGAATAGTATGCATTGATTTAAATAAGAGAAAGAACTTATGAGAACAATTAATTGCAAATATATAATATTCGTTTTGTTTGCTTTAGGCATTAACACTGCTTGCACACAAGATGAAATAGAGCCCCAAAAACTCCCGGAAGGTAAATATCCTGCAAACTTTATAGCAGAAATAGGATCTCCGATTATTACTCGGACTTCTTCGGAATCTACTTGGGAACCGGGCGATATGGTAGATGTGAAGATTGGAAAAGCTTCATGGA
>JAVVPX010000053.1:0-15685 GCA_036655555.1 Bacteroidaceae bacterium
TCACCTCTTCTACTTTTTCTATCACCTGCTTTGGCTTTATCTCCCACAAGCAAGCATAATCTCCTCTAAAGCAAGGCTTTTGTCCATATATAGAACACGGGCGGCATGCTAAGTCTATTTGCACAGCATTGTCTAAAGATTGCTTCCAACCCATGAAACCACAATATGGATGAGTAGCTCCCCATACAGAAACTACCGGTGTGCCTACCAACGAAGCTAAGTGCATATTTGCCGAATCCATCGAAATCATTGCATCTAAATGGCTGATAAGAATAAGTTCCGTACTAAGATTGAGTTTCCCTATCATGGAAACGATACTCGGATACTTCTCTTTCCAAGCGTCAAAGGTTTGTTCTTCAACTTTGCCGCCACCAAACAAAAATACTTTCACTTGTTTGTCCGCTGCAAAATGAGCAACTATCTGTTCTTGCAGTTCAAGAGGATAAATCTTTCCTTCGTGTTTAGAGAAAGGAGCAATACCTATCCACTTAACCTCATCTTTCGTTCCGGTATATTGCTTTATCAACGATAAGTTCCCTTGCCCTACTCCATAAATAGAAGTAAAATTGAGAGGAAACGAATAGCCCAGACGTGCAAATACGTCTTGATAACGAGCAAAAGAGGAAACTAGTTCTTTCAGCACTTTGTGATGTTTGCTAATAAGTTGTTTTTTACCTTCTCTACCCTTGAGTATATGGGCAATGGTCAGCCCTTGAAATCTAAAGCAAAGACGAATAAATTGACTACGAAGCACATCGTGCAAATCGGCAATAGCATCGAACTTCATTGCTTTCAACTGTTGCGACAAACGAAAGAGTCCTTTTATACCACGATGTTCTCCCTTAAAATCCGCACTTACGAAGCTTACATTCTCGGGCAAGCCGGAGAATAAAGGACGGAAAGCTTCTCTGCTCAATACCGACACTTGATGTTGCGGATATTGTATGGCAAACGAATAAACGACCGGAATAGTCATCGCTACATCTCCCAAAGCAGAAAAACGGATTACAAGAATCTTTGACATCGTTACTTCTTTCCGTAAAGCACCGGATTCAAAGCCGGATCGTTATACATCTTCATTTGTTTATATACCTTCATGTATTTTTTACCTACCGCAATATCTGCAAGCAATTGACCGATGGCAACAATAAGATCTTCTTTTTGTTCTAACAAAATGCCAAGTTTCTTTTCACATTGAGCATGATGTTCGGAAGTTGTATCTGTGCGCTCTACTTCTTGACGCATATGATATATCTTTAAGAACAGAATAGATAAACGGTCGATAGCCCATGCCGGACTTTCGGTATTAATAGTTGCATTGGGCTGAATCTTCGTTTCCTTGTATTGGTCGAGGAAGTAGCTATCTATCAACTCCACTAAATCCGTGCGGTCTTGGTTAGACTTGTCAATTCTGCGCTTTAAGGCAAGAGCTGCCACCGGGTCGATGTTCGGATCACGAATAATATCTTCGAAATGCCATTGCACGGTATCAATCCAACTCTTTAAGTAAAGATAATATTCTATTGTTCTTTCTTGATAAGGGTTATTGATTGCTTTGTCCACACAATCCGTTATATGATAAGCATCGATAGATTCTGTAAATATTTGATTGCACAAATCGGTAAATGCCATAAACTACTTTTTTAATGGTTAATACTTAAGAAAGTATCTGTCTATTAAAGAATAGGGACAGACAAGGGACAAAACTATATAAATTTTACTAAACAGCCAATTATTTAGATGATATTCTTTCGTGACTCTCAACTTATTATCTACCTTTGCTATCTATAAATTAATGGTTATGTCTATCAAATTGTCTAACATCTATAAATCGTACGGAAAACAAGAAGTATTGCATGACGTTAGTTTTGAAGTACATCCCGGGGAAATAACCAGCTTTGTGGGAATAAACGGAGCAGGTAAATCTACCTGTATAAAGATTATAACCGGAGGAATAGTTGCCGATGCCGGAGAAGTGAATATTGACGGACATAACATCGAACAAGACGCTATCGCAGCTAAACGTTGCATGGGTTATTTGCCAGAGGACAATCCGCTTTATCCTGAAATGTTTGTGAAAGAATATCTAGCTTATGTGGCACAACTTTATCGACTTCCAAACGTGAATGAAGCAGTAGATGAAGTAATAGAAAAAGTAAAATTACAAGAAATTGCATACAAAAAGATAGCAGCATTGTCTAAAGGTTTTAGGCAACGAGTGGGATTGGCACAAGCTATTGTTCACCAACCGCAAAACATTATTTTAGATGAACCTTCATCGGGATTAGACCCTAATCAATTAACCGAATTTCATCATCTGATAAAAGAGTTGGGAAAAGGGAAGACTATTCTCTTTTCCTCTCATTCCCTTCAAGAGGTGAGCGATTTGTGTGCTCGAGTAATTATAGTGCATCGAGGAAAAATAGTAAAAGACGATTCGCTATCGGCATTGACCAAAGAAAAATCGTTAGATGAAATGTTTAAAGAACTAACAACATGAAAGTAGTTATAGACGACAAAATACCTTATATAAAAGAGGCTATTGAGAAGATTGCCGACAAAGTGGTTTATCTTCCCGGCACAAAATTCACGCCCGAAGTTGTAAAAGATGCAGACGCATTGATTGTTCGCACTCGTACTCATTGTAACCAACAATTATTAGCGGGAAGTTCAGTAAAGTTCATAGCCACCGCAACTATTGGCTACGACCATATTGATACGGAATATTGTAAAAAAGCAGGCATTCAGTGGACAAATGCACCGGGTTGTAATTCTTCGTCCGTAGCTCAATATATTCATTCCACCTTGCTCTTACTTCGCAACGAAAAAGGAATTACTTTGGAAAAGGCCTGCATAGGTATCGTGGGAGTAGGTAACGTGGGCAGTAAAGTAAAGGCTGTAGCCGAATCTTTGGGAATGAGAGTATTACTCAACGACCCTCCTCGAGCCGATGAGAGCAAAGATACTTTTTGCGACTTAGCAACCATTGCGCAAGAATGCGACATTATCACTTTTCATACGCCACTGAACAGAGAAGGGAAATATAAGACATTTCACTTAGCGGACGAGAAGTTTTTTAATTCCTTAGGCAAACAAGCTGTCATCATCAACACTTCGCGCGGAGAAGTAGTGGAAACTTTTGCTTTGTTGCAAGCGTTGAACGAAAACAAGATAAAGGAAGCCGTGATTGATGTTTGGGAAAATGAACCGGACATTAATTTATCTTTATTAAATAGCGTATTCTTAGGCACTCCTCATATAGCTGGATATTCTGCAGATGGGAAAGCAAATGCTACCCGGATGTCGTTAGAGTCTCTTTGCCGATTCTTTCATCTTCCTCAAACATTTAAAATTAGTCCCCCTGCTCCCGAAACATTTATGCTTACAGCATCGGATGCGGACGAAGCTTATTTAAAAATGTACAATCCCCACCACGACAGTGAAGCATTGAAGAGTAATCCCAAAGAGTTTGAAACATTACGAGGTAATTATCCTCTAAGAAGAGAAAAGGAAGCCTATCAATTGAAGTAGGATATAGACGAAATAATCTCGTCTTATGAAAGGTAATTATAAATTAAACCATACCTTTGTCCCAAACTTTATAAAAGACTGACTATGACTTATCATCATTTATCTGTACTGATACATCAACAAGCTGAAAAGTATGGTGACCGTATCGCATTGAAATATAGAGATTATAGCAAAGCTCAATGGATTCCAATCTCTTGGAAAGAATTTTCCCAAACAGTGAAAACAGCAGCCAACTCATTGGTGGAGCTAAGCGTGAAAGAAACAGAAAATGTAGGAATTTTCTCTCAAAACAAGCCGGAATGTTTGTATGTAGATTTCTCATCTTTTGCCAATAGAGCAGTAACTATTCCGTTATATGCTACTAGTTCACCCTCACAAGTGCAATACATCGTTAACGATGCTAACATTCGTTTCCTTTTTGTTGGCGAACAATATCAATATGATGCAGCATTTAGCGTCTTTGGATTATGCCACACACTACAACAGTTGATAATCTTCGACCCTAGCGTAGTGAAAGATGCACGCGACACTACTTCCCTTTATTTCGATGAATTTCTCAAAATGGGAGAAGACCGCAAACACGACACACTCATAGAGGAACGTACAAGCCGTGCTTCAGAAGACGATTTAGCTAACATTCTTTATACTTCCGGCACTACGGGTGAACCTAAAGGCGTAATGCTTCATCACTCTTGTTATATCCAAGCTTTCAAAATTCATGATATTCGTCTCACGGATATGACCGACAACGATATTTCGATGAACTTCTTGCCTATGACGCATGTGTTCGAAAAAGCATGGGTTTACTATTGCATTCATAAAGGTGTGCAGACTTGCATTAACCTTAAGCCTGCCGACATTCAAATGACCATCAAAGAAATTCGTCCTACACTAATGTGTGCCGTTCCTCGCTTTTGGGAAAAAGTATATGCAGGTGTACAAGAGAAAATCAATGAAACTACCGGCATTAAGAAGACGCTCATGTTGGATGCTATTAAGGTAGGAAAAATTCATAATGTAGATTATCTGCGTCAAGGAAAAACTCCTCCGTTGATGAATCAACTTAAATATAAATTCTACGAAAAGACTATCTATACCCTACTAAAGAAGACTATCGGCATAGAGAACGGAAATTTTTTCCCAACCGCAGGTGCTGCTGTCCCCGATGATATTTGCGAATTTGTACATTCAGTAGGCATCGATTTACTTACCGGATACGGACTGACAGAATCAACAGCTACCGTTTCGTGCACTTTGAAGACGGGTTATACCATTGGCTCGGTAGGACAACTAATGCCCGAAGTGGAAGCTATGATTGGCGAAAACAACGAAATATTGCTTCGTGGCAAAACTATCACCAAGGGATATTATAAAAAGACTGAAGCTACAGAAGCTGCCATCACCGCCGACGGCTGGTTTCATACGGGAGATGCCGGTTATATGAAAAACGGTGAACTTTTTCTTACCGAACGCATCAAAGACCTTTTTAAAACATCCAACGGAAAGTACATCGCCCCGCAAGCTATTGAAACCAAATTGGTGGTAGACAGATATATCGACCAAATAGCTGTCATAGCCGACCAACGTAAGTTCGTTTCGGCTCTAATAGTGCCCGTATATCCCTTTGTAGAAGCTTATGCCAAAGAAAAAGGCATCTCTTATACCTCTATGGAAGAACTGTTGAAGCATCCTAAAATTATGGGACTTTTCAAAGCTCGCATTGATACACTCCAACAGCAATTCGCTCACTACGAACAAGTGAAGCACTTCACTCTCTTATCACAACCTTTCAGCATGGAGAGAAATGAGCTAACCAACACGCTAAAGGTGAAACGAAATGTGCTTAATGTGAACTATGCGCAAGAGATAGATAAGATGTACGAAAATAACTAAAGCAAGAAGAATCGAAATAATACTGAAGATTTTAAAAATAATACTGAAGACTTTAAAAATCTTCAGTATTATTTTTTTTGTCTATCAAACGGACTTATTTCCGAACCTTATTTCTCTTCTTTTATTCGAAATAGAATGAAAGAACAATCATTCGAGAACTTACTTTATCGATAGATTGAGTATATTTCATCAGTGTTTTGTCAGTAAGATCTGTACGTTTGGTTTCTAATAAATTTGACAATCCGAAACAAAATTTAAGTTCCGGAATCAACTTAAAGAAAGGGAGGTAAAAGTCGCAACCCACTCCCACTTCCACCATACAATCAAAAGTTTTCACCATCAATGCTTTTTGCTTTTTCTTGCTTAAATCCATCATCGGATTAATACCCGCCATGATATATGGGCGATAGTTATTATAACGTTCCGCACTAAACTTTAAATCGATGGGGATAGAAAGATAACTCGATTTCATCGATTGCGAATACCTCTCGCCCGTTGCCTGCTCACGGAAAATAACTTTTTTATCTCCGAAGTGCAAAGAAGGAATGATTCGGGCAGAAAGATATTTATTCAAGTAAAGTTCACTCAACACTCCCACAGTAAAACCCGGAGAATATTCCGCAACATCAGCAAACCACGACTGCCCATTTTCGGTAATGTATCCATTGTTCTCGAACTTTAAGTCTTGCGTATGCAGACCTATCACAAATCCATAATGTATCCTCCGCTGGTCGATGTAAGGGCGGTTTTGTATCTTCCGTGCTTGCGAAAAAGCATTGATAGACAACAGTAATAGGAACAATATAAATAGATTCTGTTTCAAGTTTTGATACCTTTATTATTAATAACGAGAAAAGCAAACGCTTATTGCAGTGCGAAATTATTAAAATTAGCGCAAACAGCAACTATATATGCTTCTTATTTAGATAATATCCAAATTAGATTAAATTATACTACAAAAGTATCTTAACAAGAATAAAATCTGTATTTTTGCCCAATAAATTAGTACTAATAATTTAAATATTAAAGAAAATGGCTTACGTAATTAGTGACGATTGTATTGCTTGCGGAACTTGTATCGATGAGTGTCCGGTAGAAGCAATTTCTGAAGGAGAAATCTATCATATCGATCCAAAGGCTTGCACAGACTGTGGAACTTGCGCTGGAGTTTGTCCTTCTGAAGCAATTCATCCTGCAGAATAATACAATCTGTTAAGAAACAAAAGAAGGCTATTTCAAAAAAGGAATAGCCTTTTTTACGTTGTTATCACCATTTTATTCAAAATCATTGCTTATAATTGAAAAGATGAGTTAAATTTGCATCTTCAATTGATAAAACAAATGACAGAAAACGTTACTTTCTTGATTGATGTAGACAAGATTATTCAATCGAAAGCTCCTAACAAGTATAAATATATACCTGCTTTCTTTGTTTCGTACCTGAAGAAGATTATTCATCAGGAAGAGATAAACAGCTTTTTACTAAGCGATGCCAAAAACAAAGTAGGCGTAGATTTCTTAAAAGCAACTTTAACTTTTTTAGATACTAAGGTAGAAATAAAAGGAGAAGAGAATCTTCCTAAAGAAGGATTATATACTTTCGCTTCCAATCATCCATTGGGAGGACAAGATGCCGTAGCACTCGGATATGTATTAGGGACACATTATAATGGGAAAGTAAAATATTTGGCAAACGATTTATTAATGAGCCTTAGCAACCTATCCCCTCTCTTTATTCCGGTAAATAAAACCGGTTCTCAAGGGAAACAATTTCCTGCAATGATAGAAGCCGGATTTAAGTCGGACAACCAACTAATTATGTACCCGGCAGGATTATGTTCTCGTCGTCAAAATGGGAAAATATGCGACTTGCCATGGGCTAAAGCATTCATCGTAAAAAGCATTCAGGCGAAAAGAGATGTTGTTCCTGTGCACTTTGAAGGAAGGAACTCCAACTTTTTTTATAATTTGGCGAACATAAGCAAAGCACTCGGCATTAAATTCAATATCGCAATGCTTTATTTAGTGGACGAAATGTTTAAAAACCGACATAAAACATTTACCGTAACCTTTGGCAAGCCCATTCCTTGGCAAACTTTCGACAAATCAAAAACTCCGAGTGAATGGGCACAATATGTAAAAGATATTGTCTATAAACTCTAACACAAAAGAAAAGACTACAAGTATGGAAGATATAATAGCACCAATCGCCAAAGAAGTTCTAAAATCGGAATTGACCGAAGAAAAGAGACTTCGCCTTACTAACAAAAGTAATAACGAAATCTACATCCTCACCAACCAAGACTCTCCCAATGTGATGAGAGAAATTGGACGCTTGAGAGAAATAGCTTTTAGAGCCGCAGGAGGAGGAACCGGACTTTCTATGGATATTGATGAATACGACACCATGGAAAGCCCATATAAACAATTGATAGTATGGAATCCCGAAGCCGAAGAAGTGTTGGGAGGTTATCGTTATATACTAGGTACGGACGTGCGTTTCGATGAACACGAACATCCTATTCTAGCAACAGCACACATGTTTAACTTTTCTCAGAAGTTTATCAAAGAATATCTGCCGACGACCATTGAATTGGGACGCTCGTTTGTTACGCTCGAATATCAATCTACTCGAGCTGGTTCTAAAGGACTGTTTGCTCTTGATAATCTTTGGGACGGATTGGGAGCATTAACAGTAGTAATGCCAAACGTCAAATATTTCTTTGGTAAGGTTACTATGTATCCAAGCTATCACCGTCAAGGAAGAGACATGATACTTTACTTCTTAAATAAACACTTTGGCGATAGAGAGAATCTTATCACCCCCATGCAACCTTTGAAGATAGAAACCGACGAAGCACAACTAGGACGTTTATTCAATAAAAATACTTTCAAAGAAGACTACAAAATATTGAATACCCAAATACGCAAAGTAGGTTATAACATACCTCCATTAGTGAATGCTTACATGAGCTTATCGCCCACCATGCGTATGTTTGGCACTGCTATCAACTACGGATTTGGCGATGTAGAAGAAACTGGTATTCTAATTGCAGTAAACGAAATATTGGAAGATAAACGCATCCGTCACATTGAATCGTTTGCCAAAGAAAATCCCCAAGAAGTAAAAATTACCTCGGGAGCTAACAAAGTTTTCTTTAAAGCGGACTAATTATTATAAAGCGGGAAGACTATTCCCATTTATTTTACGATACAAATCAAGAGCATACACATCCGTCATGCCCGAAATGTAATCGAGCACGGCCTGTACTTTTCCATAAAGAGAAGGAGCATTTAGGTTATATTGTTCCGATACCCTGTTTATTAATAACTTAGAATATGCTTTTTCAGGCTCTGTAACGGCATTTATCATCAAATCGATGAGAGTACTTATCACTTTGAATCCGGCAAGTTCAATGTCCAACACATCCTTTGAACGATATATCTTTTCAAAAGAAACGGCAGCACAATGAGCGTAAGCTTCTTTAGGACGTTCGCTAATATGTTTAATAAGAGTGCCCTCAAACGTTCCCTTAAGAATCTGCTCTTCATTCTCCAAAAAGACTCGAGTACAATCTTTTATTAGTAGTCCAATCACCGAAGAACGAAGATAAGCAATTTGCTCGTTAACATCTGTCACAATATGAAACACTTCGTCTACCCTTTCTAACCGATGAGCATCGAAATATCCAAGCAACAACTGCTTTGTTTCATCGGTAGTTAGTATCTTTAGCTTATGAGCATCCTCAATATCCATCATCTGATAACATATATCATCGGCAGCTTCCACTAAATAAACTAAAGGATGACGCGCAAACTTCAATGGGGATTCATTTATGCAAATAACTCCCAACTCTCTTGCAATATAATCAAAGTCAGCTTCTTCACTCAAAAAGAATCCGAACTTCGACTTATTTCCTGCTAACTCAGAAGAATAAGGATACTTCACGATGGAAGCTAAAGTAGAATAAGTCATGGCAAAACCTCCTCTTCTACGTCCTTCGAACTGATGAGTAAGCAGGCGAAAAGCATTGGCGTTCCCCTCAAAATGAATCAAATCTTCCCATTCTTTAGAACTAAATTTTGGTTTTAGCATTAATCCCTTACCTTCAGAAAAATAAGTTGAAATAGCTTTCTCTCCCGAATGTCCAAAAGGAGGATTGCCCAAGTCATGGGCCAAACAAGCAGCCGAAACGATGGAACCTATCTCCGACAAATAAGAATCTGCCAATTCGGGATGCTTTTCTAACAAACCTTTTGCTACATCATGTCCAAGAGAACGCCCAACACACGACACCTCTAAGCTATGCGTCAATCTATTGTGTACAAAAATACTTCCGGGAAGCGGAAATACCTGCGTTTTATTTTGTAATCTTCTAAAAGGAGCAGAGAATACCAATCGGTCATAATCTCGTTGAAATTCAGAACGATTATCCTTCTTCGCTTCGTGCAACTCTTCCATGCCGAAACGCTTTGCCGAAATCAATTGACTCCAATTCATCATGTCTACAAACGTTTTTAATTCTTCTTACAAAGGAACAACAATTAGCTTCTAATTCCAAATCTCTGTCTAATTTTAATCATATAAGAATGAGGAGCCCTACTTCAATGATAAGTAGGCAAACACAAATATCTCTTTCGCCTGCCACCGACATTCTAAAACCCATTACTCATTGCAATAACAGAGGATGGTAGGTTAAATAGTTTGATAGGATAGTTAAGCCGATTGATTAAGTATAAGCGTTTATATTCTTTTCTTTCTATATTGAGGACATTACAGAGTATTTTCGTAAATTTGCACCATTAAAACAAATTGAATCAATGGATTTTAAGTACGATGTAATTGTTATTGGTGCGGGACACGCCGGCTGCGAAGCTGCCGCCGCCGCCGCAAACTTAGGTTCAAAGACCTGCCTGATAACAATGGATATGAATAAAATAGGGCAAATGAGCTGCAATCCTGCCGTAGGAGGTATTGCTAAGGGACAAATAGTACGCGAAATAGATGCCTTAGGCGGATATATGGGATTAGTTACCGATCAAACAGCTATTCAGTTCCGTATGCTTAATCGTTCTAAAGGTCCGGCAATGTGGAGCCCTCGTGCACAATGCGATCGTAATAAGTTTATCTGGGCATGGCGAGAAATATTAGAAAACATTCCCAACCTACATATTTGGCAAGATACCGTAAAAGAAATACTCGTTGAAAAGGGAGAAATAGTGGGTTTAACTACCTATTTAGATGTTACTTTCTATGCAAAGAGCATCATTCTCACCGCAGGCACATTCTTAAATGGATTAATGCACGTGGGCAAAACAAAACTTCCGGGGGGAAGAATGGCAGAGCCCGCATCTTATCTTTTAACCGAATCCATCGCACAACACGGCATTAGTTTTGGAAGAATGAAAACAGGAACTCCTGTGCGTATTGATGGAAGAAGTATCAACTACAACTTGATGGCTACCCAAGAAGGAGAAGTCGATTTTCATAAGTTTTCTTTCATGGACACCGCAACCCGGCATCTAAAACAACTTCCTTGTTGGACGTGCTATACAAATGAAGAAGTTCACCAAATACTCAGGGACGGATTGCCCGATTCTCCCCTTTTCAACGGACAAATACAGAGTATTGGTCCTCGCTACTGTCCAAGTATAGAGACTAAAATAGTGACCTTTCCAACAAAAGAACAGCACCAATTATTTCTTGAACCGGAAGGAGAAACCACACAAGAACTCTACCTAAATGGATTTTCTTCTTCGTTACCAATGGATATACAAATACGGGCGCTAAAGAAAATTCCCGCATTTAAAGACATCGTTATTTATCGTCCCGGCTATGCCATTGAATATGATTACTTCGACCCTACGCAGCTAAAACATTCGTTGGAATCGAAGATTATTAAGAACCTATTCTTTGCAGGACAAGTAAATGGCACCACCGGATATGAAGAAGCAGGAGGTCAAGGATTAATTGCCGGCATCAATGCACATATTAATTGCAACGGAGGAGAAGCTTTTGTTTTAGGAAGGAACGAAGCATATATAGGCGTACTCATCGATGATTTAGTAACCAAAGGAGTAGATGAACCTTATCGAATGTTTACTTCGCGAGCAGAATATCGCATTCTTCTTCGTCAAGACGATGCAGATATGCGTTTGACAGAAAAATCTTACTTATTAGGTCTAGCCAAAGAAGACCGTTATCAATTATTGAAAAAGAAACGAGAGAATGTAAGTCGCATCATAGAGTTTACCAAAAACTACTCGATTAAATCGGCATTAATCAACGATTCATTAGAAAAGCTAGGGACTGCACCATTAAAACAAGGCTGCAAATTAGTAGACTTAATTAATCGTCCACAAATATCTATTGATAACATTTCGGATAGTATTCCCGCTTTTAAACGCGAGATTGATACAATAGAAAACAGAAAAGAAGAAACAATAGAAGCAGCCGAAGTGCTAATCAAATATCAAGGCTACATCGATAGAGAAAGAATGATCGCCGAAAAAATTCAGCGATTGGAAGCTATTAAAATAAAAGATAAATTCGACTACGATAGCATCAATGCTATTTCTACCGAAGCAAGACAAAAACTAAAGAAGATAAGTCCCGACACCTTAGCGCAAGCAAGCAGGATACCGGGCATATCACCGAGTGATATAAACGTATTGCTAGTACTTTCAGGCAGATAAATTGCATACGTTTCACGTGAAACAAAAGATTAAACAAAACAATTTAAATAACTAATTATGAGCAAAGAAAAGCTAATAGCAAATATTAGAAATGTGAAGGACTTCCCTCAACCGGGAATATTATTCAGAGACGTGACCACTTTATTTAAAGACCCCGATTGCTTAAAAGAATTATCGGATATCCTTTACGATACATACAAAGATAAAGGCATTACTAAAGTGGTAGGTATAGAGTCTCGCGGTTTTATTATGGGACCTATCTTAGCAACTAGGCTTAATGCAGGTTTTGTACCTGTCCGTAAACCGGGCAAACTACCTTGCGAAGTTATGGAAGAAAGCTACGACAAAGAATATGGTAAAGATACCATTCAAATTCACAAAGATGCCTTACAGGAAGGAGACGTTGTGCTTATCCATGACGATCTTTTAGCTACCGGAGGCACCATGGAAGCTGCATTCAAGTTAGTAAAAAAATTCGCTCCAAAAGAAGTATATATAAACTTTCTTATCGAATTAAAAGAACTGAACGGACGCGATGTTTTTGATGAAGGAGCTAATATAAATGCTGTTTTATCTTTATAACACGGCACACTACAATAGTGAAAGCAGAAGGACAAACCCTAGCTGATTACCTATCAGGTATTGTAAGTAACCTCCCCGATAGTCCCGGAATTTATCAATACTTAAATTCCGAAGGGGTTATTATTTACGTTGGAAAGGCAAAGAATCTAAAAAGAAGGGTTTATTCTTACTTTAGCAAAGAACACGAATCAGGCAAAACACGGATATTAGTAAGCAAGATAGCTGATATCCGCTATATCGTAGTGAATACGGAAGAAGATGCTCTCCTATTAGAGAACAATCTGATAAAAAAATATAAACCACGATATAATGTGCTGTTGAAAGACAGCAAAACCTATCCTTCTATCTGCATTAATAACGAATATTTTCCACGTATTTTTAAAACACGGCGAATTATTAAAAACGGTTCAAACTATTATGGACCTTACAGTCATCTGCCGTCTATGTATGCGCTCCTAGAACTTATAAAACATCTTTATCCTTTACGTACTTGCTCTTTCAACCTATCCCCCGCAAACATTGCAACGGGAAAGTTTAATGTTTGCCTCGAATACCATATAAAAAATTGCGCTGCTCCCTGCATTGGATTACAATCGCATGAGGAGTATATGAATAATATTGCTGAAATAAAGGAAATATTAAAGGGAAACACCCAAAATATTAGCAAGGATTTAATGTCTAAAATGCAAGAGCTTGCCAAGGAACTCAAGTTTGAAGAAGCACAGAAGATTAAAGAAAAGTACGATTTAATCGAGAATTATCGTGCTAAATCCGAGGTAGTAAGTTCCGTCCTACATAATATAGATGTCTTTTCCATCGCCGATGATGAAGGATCTGCCTTTATCAATTATCTACATATAACCAACGGTTCCATCAATCAAGCTTTCACCTTTGAATATAAAAAAAGGCTAAACGAAACAAAGGAAGAGCTTCTTTCGTTGGGCATTATAGAAATGAGAGAGCGATACAAGAGTCTTTCGAAAGAGATTATAGTCCCTTTTGAGATAGATTTAGAACTGAAAGATGTGTCTTTTTTCATTCCGCAACGAGGAGAAAAGAAAACATTGCTTGACCTCTCGCTGCTCAACGTACGACAATACAAGTTCGACCGCCTCAAACAAGCAGAAAAACTCAATCCAGAGCAACGCAGCGTACGACTCATGAAAGAAATCCAAAAAGAACTGCAATTAGAAAAGCTACCCGTACATATCGAATGTTTCGATAACTCTAACATTCAAGGAAGTGATGCAGTAGCTGCTTGTGTGGTATTTAGACAGGCAAAGCCCTCTAAGAAAGAATATCGCAAATACAACATTAAAACGGTTGTTGGTGCAGACGATTATGCCTCCATGAAAGAAGTTGTGAGACGACGCTACCAACGAGCAATCGACGAACAATCTCCCCTACCCGATTTGATTATTACCGACGGTGGAAAGGGACAAATGGAAGTAGTAAGGGAAATTATAGAAGACGAACTTCACCTACATATACCCATTGCTGGACTTGCCAAAGACAACAAACACCGCACTTCAGAATTACTTTTTGGTTTTCCACCGCTGACCATTGGAATAAAACAGCAAAGTCCCCTATTTCATCTAATGGAACAGATACAAGACGAAGTGCACCGATTTGCCATAACCTTTCATAAAAATAAGCGAAGCAAACACCAAATAGCCTCTGCCTTGGATGAAGTAAAAGGTATTGGAGAAAAAACAAAAATAGCCCTTCTCAAGGAATTTAAAAGCGTAAAACGCATTAAAGAAACTTCATTGGAAGAACTCATTCCAATAATAGGCACAGCAAAAGCTAAAATTATCATAGAGAATCTCACGAAATAAGTTTTTATTCTTAACTTTGTCTTTCCACTTTATACAAGAACAAGAGAATGAGAGTGATAATACAACGCGTGAACCATGCTAGCGTTACCATCAATGGGATGTGTAAATCTGCCATACAAGAAGGTATGATGATATTAGTTGGCATACAAGAATCTGACAGTCAGGAAGATATAGATTGGTTATGTAAAAAGATTGTAAATCTACGTATCTTTGATGACGAGGAGGGTATAATGAATAAATCCATCTTAGAAACAGGGGGCGACATACTTCTCATCAGCCAATTTACCCTTTATGCTTCTACAAAAAAAGGGAACCGACCTTCCTATATCAAAGCTGCAAAGCCCGAAATTTCCATTCCTCTCTACGAAAATATATGCAAAGAGCTAAGCATTGCCTTAGGAAAAGAGGTGAAAACCGGAGAATTTGGAGCAGATATGAAAGTTGAACTTTTAAATAATGGACCTGTCACCATCTGTATGGACACTAAAGTAAAAGAATAATGACGATAGAAGAAGCACAAAAGGAAGTCGATAATTGGATAAAAACTTATGGCATTCGTTACTTCAGTGAGCTTACGAACATGACCATCCTCACAGAAGAAGTGGGAGAATTAGCTAGAGTAATGGCTCGCAAATACGGAGATCAATCGTTTAAAGAAGGTGAGAAATGTAATCTTGCCGATGAGATGACGGACGTACTTTGGGTGCTCCTTTGTTTGGCTAATCAAACAGGAGTAAACCTTACGGAAGCCCTGCAACGTAATATAGAAAAGAAAACGGAAAGAGATAAAAATAGACATATAAACAATCCTAAACTTAAAGAAGATGGAAAAGCATGATCACGAAGAGAACAGGTATGCACTCGCATTAAGTAAGTACAACACGAACCTGAAAGACGAAGAAATAAAAACAAAAGTAGCCGCAATCATCGAAAAAAAGGTTCCTGAGAACAATACTGAAGCTGTCAAAAGACTTCTTTTCAATTGTATCGACCTTACCACGCTAAACACTACGGATAGCGAAGAAAAGGTTATGAATTTTACAGAAAAAGTAAATCAGTTTGATGAGCAATTTGCTGATATGAAGAACGTTGCTGCTATTTGCGTATATCCTAATATGGCAGGTGTTGTACATGATACTTTAGAA
>JAVVPX010000053.1:15695-16658 GCA_036655555.1 Bacteroidaceae bacterium
TAGAAGTAGACAGTGTAAATATTGCAGCTGTGGCCGCAGGATTTCCTTCTTCACAAACCTTTATTGAGGTAAAAATAGCAGAGACTGCAATGGCTCTTATGGAAGGTGCAACCGAGATAGACATCGTTATTTCAGTAGGTAAATTCCTTGCGGGAGACTACGAAACAATGTGCGACGAAATACAAGAAATAAAAGATACCTGCAAAGACCGTCACCTAAAAGTTATTCTTGAAACCGGAGCCTTAATCAATGCTTCCAACATCAAGAAAGCATCTATTTTAGCAATATATGCAGGAGCTGACTTTATCAAAACATCAACCGGGAAGCAACAACCTGCTGCTACTCCTGAAGCGGCTTATGTGATGTGTGAAGCCATCAAAGAATACTACGAACTCACCGGCAATAAGATAGGTTTCAAACCTGCCGGAGGACTAAATACCGTAAATGATGCCCTAATATATTATTCCATTGTAAAAGAAATATTAGGTGAAGAATGGCTTAACAACAAGTATTTCCGATTAGGCACAAGCCGATTAGCAAATCTCCTACTCTCTGACATCAAAGGAGAAGAAATAAAATTCTTCTAAATCAATATGATTGATAACGATTGGGGTTATTGACTTTAAAAATGAAATAATAATTTACGTATCTACATATTTGAATGCACTAACATTTGTAGGTTCTAATAACGTAATTACTTTGCAGTGCAATGCAAAGTAATTACGTTATATGAAAATGAAAAACATAGCATATCCTACTGAAAGCACTAGAGTATTTTATTGTTATGCGCCAACATTAGCATACATATGATACTACAGAAATGTAAGATGTGCCTTAATATACTGTTAGAACTTTAATTCAGACTTTATCTTATTGATATTCAGCTTAAAAGTAATTATATATGTATTATATAGTAATAATCATTGCACTTTTCGATATGAGTGTAGTATAATACAAGAGATA
>JAVVPX010000054.1:0-16515 GCA_036655555.1 Bacteroidaceae bacterium
AATGCGAATATTAATCACCGGCATCCATGGTTTTGTCGGCTCTAATCTTGTGAAAGATTTAGCCAAAGACAATGATATTTATGGACTAGATATCATTTGTCTAGATAAGGATGGAGTTAAGCAGACATATACTTGGGAAGACTTAGAACGTAATGGAATTCCATGTGTAGATGTTATTATTCACTTGGCAGGTAAAGCGCACGATACAAAGAATCGGCCTGAAGCCCAGGAATATTTTGATATTAATACAGGACTTACGCAGAAGATTTTTGATTATTTCCATGCATCTACAGCACAGAAATTTATCTTTTTCAGTAGTGTAAAAGCGGCTGCTGATTTTGTACCTGGTGATATACTAACCGAAGAAGTACCCGTAAATCCAAAAGGTCCTTATGGAGAGAGTAAGATTCAAGCAGAAGCATATATTAAAGACAAACTAGGATATCAATTAAATGATACCGAGTTTGAGTTGCCAAATGGCAAGTCTGTTTATATTCTTCGTCCTTGTATGATTCATGGACCTGGAAATAAAGGAAACCTTAATTTATTGTATAGCGTTGTTAAGAAGGGAATTCCATGGCCTTTAGGAGCTTTTGAAAATAAACGGAGTTTTACGAGTATTGATAATTTGTGTTATGTAATCCGCCGATTAGTAGAAGAGGTCAATCACAATATCCCCTCCGGTGTTTATCAAATAGGAGATGACCAAGCATTGAGTACGAATGAGTTGATTCGAATTATTTGCTCTACTTTAGGACAGAAAACAATCATCTTAAAAATACCTAAAGGTATCATGTCGTTTTTAGGGAACATTGGTAGTGTCCTGCATCTACCATTAAATAAAGAACGATTGCAAAAGCTTACAGAAAATTATGTAGTTTCTAATGCAAAGATAAAGTCTGCTTTAGAAATAGATAAAATGCCTGTGTCCGCAACGGAAGGACTGACAAAAACTATCCGTAGCTTCGAGAAAAACATCTAAAGACAAAGATAATACTGAAGACTTTTGAAATAATACTGTTCGTTTTTAAAATAATACTAAAGACTTTTTAAACTATCACCTCCCATAGTTTTAAAATGAATTTTATCTGCCATCTGCAACACACGGCTTTTAAATAGCTATCAAACAGTTGTTTAAGCCTGTTGCAGATAGCGTTGCAGATGCGTTGCAGATAAGTATCTGCAACACTATAAAATTAAGAAAATAGAGTACAGTACAATGTGTGTATATTCTATTGTATCGCATTATCAGAATAAGTATATACTATAATATAACGGACATTCTGTCTAAAATAGGACTGCATTATAAACCACTTTTCGCAACTAAAAAGTGGCGTTTTTGGGGGTAAAATGATTGAAATGATTGAATTTAACATTAATAAACACATGTTTTAGCTTAAATAGAGATAAAATATATCTATTTAAGCTAGGTGACCCACTACAATATAAAGCAAAAAAAGGAATAAAAATTCGTTTAATGTTTTTTATTCCTTTTTTTTTGCTTTATCCAGTATTGTGATTAGTTTTGTAAAATATTAAATTAAGAAACACAATTATGAAGAAAGCATTATTTCTATTGGCTATATTGCCGGTGTTTTTATTTATGGCTTGTTCCTCGATTGATAATAATCCCAAAATACCAATAACTAAGTCTTCAATTATCGGGAAGTGGTCGACCGGAACAAAAGGTATACATAAATATCTTGAATTTGAATCGAATGGTACAGGATGCTATGCTTCGTATAATGAAGATAAAATGGAGCAAAACTATTTTTTTTCTTATGAAATCTCTAATGAAATTATCAGTATCACAATTACTCATGCTAATATTGGTAAAGAGTTGGTAGGCAGTACTAAATTATGGAATTGTACTCTTGCGGGATATAATCTAATAATAGAAAATGGAACAGAAAATGGAGTATATAAGAGGATTGAAGAGAAAACAATACAATAACAATCAAAAAATATAATATAGAAGAGACACACATTAAACATTCTTGCAGTGTTTAGTATGTGTCTCTTCTATTAAATATTAGTTTGATTTTCCCTAATTGATAATGTCGAAGCCTGTGTAAGGAATTAATGCCTTAGGTATTCTAATACCTTCGGGTGTCTGATTGTTTTCTAACAAAGCAGCAACAATACGTGGCAATGCTAATGCGGAACCATTTAAGGTGTGACAAAGTTCTGTCTTCTTGTCTGCCGAACGATAACGACACTTCAAACGGTTTGCTTGGTAAGATTCGAAATTTGATACCGAACTGACCTCTAACCAACGCTTTTGTGCAGCAGAGAATACTTCAAAGTCGAAAGTGATGGAAGATGTAAAACTCATGTCACCACCACAAAGGCGGAGAATACGATAGGGGAGTTCTAATTTGTTGACTAAACCCTCTACGTGGGCAATCATTTCGTCTAACGATTGATAAGAATGTTCCGGTTTATCTATTCTTACAATTTCTACTTTATCAAATTGATGCAAACGATTCAATCCACGAACATCTTTGCCATAAGAACCTGCTTCGCGACGGAAACATGCGGAATATGCGCAGTTCTTAATAGGAAGCTCGTTCTCGTTTAATATCACGTCCCGATAGATATTTGTAACCGGTACTTCGGCTGTAGGAATTAAATATAAATCGTCTTGTGCATCGTGATACATTTGTCCTTCTTTGTCGGGAAGCTGACCTGTGCCATAGCCTGACGCAGCATTTACGACGTAAGGAGGTTGTATCTCTAAATAACCCGAAGCACGTGCTTCGTCTAGGAGGAAGTTAATCAATGCTCTTTGTAAGCGTGCTCCTTTTCCTTTATAGACGGGAAATCCTGCTCCACTAATTTTTACGCCAAGCTCAAAGTCTATAATATCATACTTTTTGCAAAGTTCCCAATGGGGGAGTGCATCGGCAGGAAGTTCAGGATTATGTCCGCCCATTCTTTCTACTTTATTATCGTCTGCTCCGTATCCTTCAGGGACAGTATCGTTCGGTAGATTAGGAATGGTGCATAGCAATGTTTGTAAGTCTACAATTGCTTGATCCATTTCTGCTTGAAGACTCTTGTTGCCTTCTTTCATTTCGCTTACAAGGTTGCGAGCTTTTTCGGCATCTTGCTGTTTTCCTTCCTTCATCAACAATCCAATAGATTTGGAGATGGAATTTACTTCTGCAAGGTTTTTATCTAATTGATTTTGTGCGTTTCGTCTTTTTTTATCAATTTCAAGCACATTGTCGATTGCTTCTTTTGCTCCTTTGAAGTGTTTTTTTTCAAGACCACGAATAACCTCGTCAGTCTTTTCGGTAATTACTTTTATTGTAAGCATTTCTAATATAAATTTATGTTGTTTTCTTAATAAGAGGTACAAAGATATAAAAAATCCTGCATCAAACTAAATTGATACAGGATTTTATTCTTTTTAAGATTGAGATTAGTCTCTACTTATGCTTCCGTTGTTGGGATGATAGAAACGTAGCTTCTGTCATCTCTTACTTTCTTGAAACTTACTGTTCCGTCTACTAAAGCGAAAAGAGTGTGATCTTTGCCCATACCCATATTATCGCCTGGGTGATGAACTGTTCCTCTTTGACGAATAATGATGTTTCCTGCTTTGCAAGTCTCACCGCCAAATATCTTAACGCCTAATCTTTTGCTTTGTGATTCACGGCCGTTCTTAGAACTACCGACGCCTTTTTTATGTGCCATTTCTTCTTAAATTTTTAATTGATTAAGCAACAACTTGTTTAATAGTTAGTTCAGTGAATTGTTGACGGTGACCGTTCAATTTTCTGTAACCCTTTCTTCTCTTCTTGTGGAAGATAAGAACTTTATCGCCTTTTACCAAGTGAGATACTACTTCGCAAACAACTTTTGCGCCGTCTACTGTAGGTACTCCTACTTTCACTTTACCATTGTTATCTACTAACAATACTTTGTCAAACTCAACAGTTGCGCCATTCTCAGCATTTTGAATGTGGTGTACATACAATTTCATGCCTTCTTCTGCTCTAAACTGTTGTCCGTTAATTTCTACAATTACGTACATCTGTTATATTTTATTATACAGGTTCTCTCCGGTAGGTGGGTCTTAATCTCTTAACGCCTCTTGTTTACCTAATACGGAATAATCAGGGCACAAAAGTAAGAACTTTGTTTTGATTAGACAAATATATTAGAAACTTTTTTCCTGTTTGTTTCATCTAATTCTTCCTCCTTCTAACCAATAGCGACGATAATAGTCTTCTTTTAAATTATTAATCATTACTCCCTTGCTACTACTAGCATGAACAAATTTGTTATCTTTAAGATAAATGCCTACATGGGTGGGCTTTTTGCTTAATCTTTTATTTGAAAAAAAGACTAAGTCTCCTTCTTTGAGTTCTTGTTTATTTACTTTTCGAGAAGTTTTTTGTTGATCATCAGTAGTTCGCCCAATCTTTGTTTTATACACTTTTTTGTATATTGAAGAAGAAAAACCGGAGCAATCTACGCCTCTTTTATTTGTACCTCCATAGCGATAAGGTACACCTATCCAATCTGCCACTTCAAAGTAAAGTTTGTGATTGTCGGTCATGTCAATATCCATATTTAGTTTAATCGCAGCTTTGGCTAATTTTTTGTAATTGTACGAAGGTGCAACTGTATGACAAGAACTAGCCATTAAGATGATGCTTGTCAGCAGCGATAAATTGATAAGAATTTTTTTCATTGTCTGAGTAATAAAGAAAAAGGGGATACCTTACCGAAATAATGTATCCTCTTTATTCCATTTGTAATTTATTATTTCTCGGCGGTCATAATAATTTCTGTTTGGTTCTTTTGGTTAAGCAACATTTTAGCAAACTTTTGTACTTTGGCAGGAGTGATGCTATTAACAATCTTGTCGTATCCGGTACTCATATCTTTTCCTGAATAGAAGTAGTCGTCCAAAATATTCAACCAATAGCCGTTCTCTTTTAAGTTTTCAGCATTTTTCTTGAGCATAAATTCTTTTACCTTATTGACATAGTCGACAGAAGGACCTTTTGCTGCTACTTTTTCTGCTTCGTCTAAAACGATTTTTATCATCTTATCTTTTTTGCTCGGGTCGGTATCAAATATGATTTGAAGAGCAAAAGTTTCTGTTGGGTGCTTTATGATTCGTCCATAAACGCTTACTCCATACGTTCCACCTTCTTTTTCACGAACCTCTTCGTTATAAATCATGCTTAGTACTTGAGTAAACATACTCATCATAATCTCGTTTTCAAGTGTATAAGCACATTTGCCGTTATACAAGGCTAAGACTGATGTTTTAGCTGTCTCCATCTTTCTTGTAAATTCATTTTTGTAGATACCCTTGCGCATATTCATTTTAGTATCCTTGAATGTTTCTTTACGATTGATAGAGGGCAAAGAAGCAATATACTCTTCGATTAAAGGTTTAGCAGCTTCGAGGTCTACATTGCCAACCATGATGAAAGTGAAATCGCTTGCATCTTTGAAACGATCTTTGAACATATCCATCGTCTTTTGGTAATCTATTTTATCTATCATATTGGCTTTGATACTCAAAGAGCGTGGATGGTTGCTGTAAATACCTGCTTGTATGGAATCCATGAAAGCGACCATGGGGTTTGCTTCTTGGTTTTGCAAAGATGACTTAGTACGACTTTGGTAAGATTTGAATGCGTCCGCATCCATACGAGGAGCCGTGAATGTTAAGTAAGTAAGTTGCATCATAGTCTCTAAATCTTTTGGAGAGCAACTTCCAGATATGCTTTCGGTATTTGTTCCTATTCCTGCACTAACGCTGGCTTTTTTACCGGCTAGTACTTTCTCTAGATTTATAGTACTGAAGTTTCCTAATCCACCTAATTCAACCACGTCATTCATCGTCTTTATATTGATAATCTCGGATTCAGGCATCAAAGAACTTCCTCCTAAACTAACACCTTTCATGTTTATTTCATCAGCTTTGAAATCGGTTTTCTTAATTATTACTTTAGCACCATTAGATAAAGTAAGAACCGTAGAACCGAATGGTCCGTTTTCTTTGATAGATACAATCTTTCCGGCTTTGGGCTTGTTAGTCATTAGTGGTTCATCCGATACTTTATCTTCATAAGCAGTAATGTTTTCCTTCTTTACGTCTTCAACTACTTTTTCTATGTCTTTTTCGCTAGGATATACTAATCCTTCTTTATCAGGACCAAAGATAGAAATAACTAAGTTAGAATCAGTTACTAATGCCGGCATCATTTGGTTAAGAGCTTCAACCGGGATATTCGGTACTATTTGGTTCATAATGGCATATTCATTTTCAATGCCCGGTATTGGTTCGTTATCAATAAAGTGACGAACATATTCATTTACATAACTTTCGTTCTTTTGTTTGTCGCGTTCATTAAACGCAGATTCTAAATAACGAAGGTATTCGGCTCTAGCACGTGCATATTCCGAAGCAGTAAATCCAAAACGACGAGCACGTTCTGTTTCTCTGACAAGCGAACCCAAAGCATTTTCGATTCCATCTTCTTTACTTACTACAATACCGGTGAAAGCATCTTTTGTTTTTGATAAGAAAAAGTCGCTATCATATACGCCTGCATAAATAAAAGGAGGGGTAGGGGTTTGAGTAAGTTCGTTGAGACGAGCACTTAGCATTTGTCCTATAATATAAGTTGCGTAGTTTGTTATCATATAGTCCATCGTTCCCTTGTTCTCATTGGGAGTGATGTCGTGTTTGTTAAACACATATATTTGTACGTCGGGTTGTTCTTTATCTTTCGATATGGAGATAATTGGGGCTTTATTATCAGGCACAGGAAAGTAAATACGCTCAGCTGGGTTATTTGGTTTTTGAATTTTAGAGAACAGAACCTTTATCTTTGTTTCCATCTTTTCTACATCAAAATCTCCAACTATCACAAGACCTTGTTGATCGGGACGGTACCACTTCTCGTAATAGTCGCGAAGCACTTGGTAAGGAAAGTTATCTACAATTTCCATTGTACCGATTGGCAGACGATTGGCATATTTGCTACCTGCATAGATAGTAGGAAATGCTTTTTCGTACATACGCATCATGGCTCCGGTTCTTGTACGCCATTCTTCATGAATTACGCCACGTTCCTTGTCTATCTCTTTATCTTCTAAACTTAAGTCGCTTGACCAATCATAGAGTATTAGCAGACAAGAATCTATGATACCGTCACGTACGACGGGTACATTAGAAATGTTGTAAACGGTTTCGTCTACGCTGGTATAAGCGTTTAGGTTTTCACCAAACTTCACACCAATTTTTTCTAAGTATTGCTTTAGCTCACTACCGGGATAATGAGTTGTTCCATTAAAGCACATGTGTTCCAAGAAGTGAGCCAAACCTCTTTGATTATCTTCTTCGAGGATTGAACCTACCTTCTGAGCAATATAAAAGTCTGCTCTATTTGCAGGAAGTGCATTGTGACGAATGTAATAAGTAAGTCCGTTGTCTAACTTCCCTATTCTTACATTTTTATCCAAAGGGATAGGAGGCATTTGCTGTTGAGCATATACCATATTTGCACCACATATAATTAACGCGGCTACTAGTAATCTGCGAAATGAATGTTTCATATTTAAAAGTTTAATTAAATTTATATTTCCTGTTTCTCAATAATCCGTGCTGTTTCTACTTTCTCTAAACGCAGACGAAGTTTATTGATGAGCGATCGACGGATACGAAGTTTCATCAAACAATCAGTATCGTATGATTGACTAAGTATTTCGGGCTCTTCTTCTTTCACTATCCTCATTATGTCGTTCATAAACGGATATTCAAAAGAAATTATAATTTCTTCGTTTACCGTCTTTTCTATAATATTCGCATTAGCTATAACCTCAGCGGCAGCAGTTCGGTAAGCGACTATTAATCCACTTGTTCCCAACTTAATACCTCCGAAGTAACGTACGATAATAATCAAAATATCGGTTAGCTCATTAGAATTAATTTGTCCTAATATTGGCTTCCCTGCTGTTCCCGAAGGTTCTCCATTATCGTTTGCTCTAAAGTTTTTACGTTCATATCCGAGCATATAAGCATAACAAAGATGTCGAGCATCGTAATATTGTTTTTGATAATTATCTATATGCGTTTTTATCTCTTCTACCGTAGTCACCGGCAATGCGATGGCTATAAATTTACTTCGCTTCTCGGTATAGACGGCTTCGGCGGTAGTAGTGATAGTTTTATATATATCTGTTATTTCTGTCACAACAAGAGATTACACCAATTTATGAATAACTAAACCGGAACGAAGTTTTGGTTCGAACCAAGTAGTTTTGGGTGGCATAATATTTCCGCTGTCGGCAATATCCATTAATTGTTTCATAGAAACAGGATAGAGAGCGAGAGCTACTTTCATTTCTCCACTATCTACACGCTTTTGTAGTTCTCCAAGTCCACGAATACCTCCAACAAAATCGATACGCTTATCTGAACGAAGATCTTTGATACCTAATATTTCATTTAGTATTAAATTAGACGAAATGGTAACGTCAAGCACACCTATCGGATTGTTGTCGTTGTAGGTTCCTTCTTTTGCTGTCAAACTATACCATTTCCCATTTAGATAAAGCGCAAAGTTATGGAGTGCTTTCGGTTTATAAATATCGGAACCTTTTTCCTCTACGATAAAGTTCTTGTTTAAGGCAGCAAGCAACTGCTCGGGAGTTAATCCGTTTAAATCCTTTACTACACGATTATAGTCGATAATCGTCAATTGATTAGCAGGAAAACAAACCGCCATGAAGTAATTATATTCTTCGTTTCCTTGGTGATTAGGATTAAGTTTTGCTTTTTCAGCTCCTACTAAAGCTGCTGCCGCAGAACGGTGATGACCATCAGCAATATACAAAGCATTCATTTGAGCAAACTCTTGCGTAATGGTAGCAATATCTTCCTCTTTATCTATCACCCAAAATTGGTGTCCAAAGTTATCATCTGTAGCTACAAAATCATAGATAGGTTTTTGCGAAGTATATCTTTTAACAATAGCATCTAGACAATTATTATCAGGATAGGCAAAGAACACAGGCTCAATATTCGCATTGTTTACACGAACGTGTTTCATCCGGTCTTCTTCTTTATCGCGACGAGTTAGCTCGTGTTTTTTAATTACTCCCTTGAGATAATCTTCCACATAAGCACAAACGACCAATCCATATTGTGTTTTGCCATTCATTGTTTGGGCATATACATAATATTGTTCTTTGTTATCTTGCTTTAGCCAACCTTTATCTTGGAATAATTGAAAGTTTTGGGCAGCCTTGGCATATACTTTTTCGTCGTGTTCATCTGTTCCTATAGGAAAGTCTATTTCGGGCTTTATGATATGATACAAAGATTTTTCATTTCCTTTAGCTTCTTCACGTGCTTCTTCGGAATTGAGCACGTCGTAAGGACGAGAAGCTACTTGTTCCACCATTGATTCCGGAGGACGTATACCTTTGAAAGGTTTGATTATTGCCATTGTCTTCGTGTGTTTTAGTTATAAATAAACAAGCCACAGATTATGCGGACAGTCCATCCGTTTTAATCTGTGGCTCAAATATAATATATTTTATGCAAAAGTGCCTACTTATTTACTTTAAACTTTTCGCAACCATCTTTTAAGAATCCTACAATTTGTTTAGCAGCAGCAATTCCGGCATTGATATTTGCTTCGGCTGTTTGTGCTCCCATTTTCTTAGGAGTGGAGAAGTAACGCCCTGCGAACTTCTCTGCAAACTCAGTATTAGCCACGGGCATGATGTCGGTGATGTACTTTAAATCGCTACGTTCTTCCATCAATTTTATCAATTCAGCTTCGTTGATTACCTCTTTGCGAGCGGTATTTACCAACATTGCACCTTTAGGCATTTTGTTAACTAAAGCGTAGTTGATAGAGTTCTTAGTTTCTGCAGTGGCAGGTATATGAAGAGAAACAACGTTGCAAGTACTATAAAGTTCGTCGGCAGAAGAAACAGCTTTCACTCCGTCTTTTTCGATTACTTCTTTAGGGCAGAAAGCATCGTAAGCATATATTTCCATTCCAAAACCTTTAGCAACGCGAGCTACATTACGGCCTACATTACCATAAGCATGAATACCTAACTTCTTTCCTTTCAATTCAGTGCCCGACGTACCGTTGTAGAAATTACGATTTGCATACACCATTAAGCCTAAAGCTAGTTCGGCTACTGCATTCGAGTTTTGTCCCGGTGTGTTCATTACGCAAACACCTTTGGCAGTTGCTGCTTCAAGGTCTACATTGTCGTAACCGGCACCTGCACGAACCACAATCTTTAATGCTTTGGCAGCATTCAATACCTCTGCATCAATAATATCACTGCGAATAATCACAGCATTAGCATCTTTGATAGCATCCAATAATTGAGCTTTCTCAGTGTATTTCTCAAGCAAAGCAAGTTCGTACTCTGCTGCTTCTATTTCTTTGCGAATACCTTCTACTGCAACCTTGGCAAAAGGTTTATCCGTAGCTATTAATACTTTCATTGTGATATGATTATTAATGTAGTTTTTCAAATTCTTTCATACAGTCTACTAAAGCTTGAACGCTTTCGATAGGCATTGCATTGTAGCAAGAAGCACGGAAACCACCAACAGAACGGTGTCCTTTGATACCTACCATTCCTCTTTCGGTAGCGAATTTCATGAAATCGGCTTCCAATTCTTTATATTCATCGTTCATAATGAAACAGATGTTCATAATTGAACGGTCTTCTTTGTTAGCTGTTCCTTTGAAAAGCTTGTTGCGATCAATCTCACCATAAAGTAGAGCGGCTTTTTCTTCAGCTCTTTTCGCCATTGCGGTAACTCCGCCTTGTTCTTTTACCCAACGAAGAGTTTGCAATGCTGCATAAATAGGAACTACAGGAGGGGTGTTAAACATAGAACCGTTGTCTACATGAGTTTGATAGTTCAACATAGTAGGAATATAGCGCGATACCTTCCCTAATGCTTCGTTCTTTACAATAACGAAAGTAAGTCCGGCAGGAGCTAAGTTCTTTTGAGCACCACCATAGATGCAATTATATTTGGAAACGTCTATTGGACGAGAAAATATATCGGAAGACATATCGGCAATCATTGGTACGGGAGAATCCAAATCCTTACGTATTTCTGTTCCGTAGATAGTATTGTTCGTGGTGATGTGGAAATAATCGGCATCAGCGGGAATAGAATAATCTTTAGGAATATAAGTATAAGTGGATTCTGCGGAAGAAGCAACTTCTACCACTTCTCCAAAAGCTTTAGCTTCTTTCATTGCTTTCTTTGCCCAAACACCGGTATTTAGATAAGCAGCTTTCTTTTCAAGGAAATTGAATGGAATCATACAAAATTCCAAGCTTGCGCCACCTCCTAAGAACAGTACAGAATAACCTTCAGGTATGTTCAGTAGTTCTTTAAACAATGCTACGGCTTCGTCAACAATTGGTTGGAAGTCTTTTGCACGGTGACTGATTTCCATTAAAGAAAGTCCCGAACCATTGAAATCTAAGATAGCTTTAGCTGTGTTCTCAATTGTCGATTGAGGAAGGATAGATGGTCCCGCATTGAAATTATGCTTTTTCATTTAATCTTTGTTTTGGTTATACAATTTCTTTATTCTTGTCTTTGGACTAAGACACGGCGAAATTACTAATAATATTTATGACACCAACTATTTTTTTAATAAAAATCAACTACAAGCTTGCTATTTCTTTCACTTTATATGCTACTCCCTTGATATACTTACTATTTGTTAGGTTCATTTAGCAAATGAAGAAATATTAGAATAAGTTATTGCCTTTTTCTAATGCAGAAGCAGATAGATAAAGAATTTTATGTAGATTTGTCCTCACAAAACGTTTTTCCGGTGAAAAGATGCTTGCCCGTACATATAATAGTAGTATTAATCGTGTTCCTTTTTTGTTTTTCCCCCACTGGGTAGAGGCAAAGAGGGGAAAAAAGTCCGCGAGAATAGAGAAGCCGGAGGTGGCGGATTCTATTTTGAACAACGTGATACTTTTTGCGCCTCTTTACGAAAAGATTGTAGCGGAATACAAGGCAGATCTTTATATAAAAGGTAAGTTAAATGTGAAACGGCTGAATCATCTCATAAAGATAGTGCCGTCGATGTTTACTCTAAATAAGAGAGTAAAAGAGTATTTGATGGAGTCGGTAAACGAAATGCATTATACCGCACCTAGTATTTACGATATGAAAGTGAAAGCGGTGTCCGGAACTATTCCTCGGTTTAAAGGAGATCCTTCTGCCATGCTGGAATATTTTAATATAAATATTTATTCTTCTTCGTTGTTGTCCGATAAAATACTTTCACCATTAGCTAAAAATGGAAGAAAGCATTATTCATATTTGTTGGACTCTGTGATGGAGGTTGATGATAAGACAGTATATAAGGTGTTGATTGTTCCCAAAAACAAAAGTACTCAATTGGTGAGTGGCTATATGACGGTGAATGATCAAACGTGGACGGTAGGCAAAATTAGTATTCAAGGAGAATCGGAATTTGTGAAGTTTAAGTTGCTTATAGAGATGGGACAAAACGAGAAGGAAGAGTTTTTGCCCAAAAAGATTGATTTGGATATTGACTTTCGATTTCTTTGGAATAATTTAGGAGGAAATTATTCGGCTTTTTATGATTATAAGAGTATTCAACTAGATGATATTCGAAAACGTGATTTGCCTAAAGCTGATAAATATAATCTTTCCGGTTCTTTTTCGCTTCGTCGTGATTCTAGAAGTTGTATCACCGATAGTTCATTGTTTACTACTTTACGTCCTATACCATTGAGTATTCACGAACAACAAATCTACGAGGATTATTTTTTACGTCGCGATACGCTTACTTATTTTTCTAAGAAAGCACCTACTCGCAGTAGGGTATTCTTTGGACAAGTGGGCGATTTGTTGTTAAGTGATTATACGGTTGACTTATCACGTTTTGGAAGTGTTAAGTGTTCGCCAATCATTAATCCTTTACTTTTTAGTTATAGCCATAACAATGGACTTTCGTATCGGCAGGAGTTTAAGTACAATCAGCTTTTTCGTGGAGATAGGTTGCTAAGAATTGTTCCTAAGATAGGATATAATTTTACAAAGAAAGAATTTTATTGGAAGGTGAATACCGACTTTCATTATTGGCCAAAGAAGCGGGCTTCCATTCATCTAAATTTCGGTAATGGTAATCGTATTTACAATAGCGATATAATGGATGATTTAAAAGCAATACCGGATAGTGTCTTTAATTTCAATCTATTGCAACTGGATTATTTTCGTGACTTTTTCTTTTCGCTCAATCATAGCGTAGAAGTTATTAATGGACTTACGTTTAGTGCAGGATTTACCGTTCATAAACGTACGGCAATAAAAGATTCTAAGATTGTATTTCTTACGCCTCCAACTGATATACAATTAGATATGCTCGGTAAACTTCGTAGAACATATATTAGTTTTGCACCTCATTTTCGAATTGATTGGACTCCGGGATTATACTATTATATGAGTGGTAATCGAAAGATAAATTTACGTTCAAAATATCCTTCTTTTTCGCTGGATTGGGAACGAGGAATTAAGGGCGTGTTCAAAAGTAATGGGCAATATGAGCGCATAGAGTTGGATATGCAGCATACAGTACGTTTGGGTATGATGCGGAATATTTATTATCGAGTAGGAGCGGGTGCTTTTACTAATCAAGAACAAATGTATTTTGCCGATTTTGCTAACTTTAGTCGAAATAATCTTCCTACAGGATGGAACGATGATATTGGAGGTTCATTTCAACTACTAGATGGACGTTGGTATAACTCTTCTGATAGCTATTTACGTGGGCATTTTACTTATGAAGCTCCATTTTTGTTAATGCGTCATTTAATAAAATATACAAATTGGGTACTTAATGAACGACTTTATGCAAGTGCTCTTATAGTTCCTCACCTTATTCCTTATGTAGAATTAGGTTATGGAATTGGTACGCGTGTATTTGATGCAGGAGTATTTGTGAGCAATCAAAATGGAAAGTTTAAGCAAGTGGGCTTTAAGTTTACTTTCGAACTATTTAATAAGTAAAGAGATGAAATTTACTGAAGTCCTAAAAAGTCTTCCCTATTATTTTAAAAACGAACAGTATTATTTCAAAAGTCTTCAGTATTATTTTGGGAGCAAATAATATATGTATATGTACTCACAATAAATATTAGTGAACTATAAATATTCTGCTTGCTACTATATGATAAAATAAACAGGTCGAAAGCATAAACTAATGATTTCGACCTGTTTATTAAATAAGTATTAATCTTCTAATTTAATGAATCCACCGTAAGGGTCGAACTTAACGTCCAATCCATTGGCAAGACCAACGGTGCAACCTTTACGGTCGCGCTCTATTTTTACTACTTTTTGGTTTGCGTAGTTTGTTTGGATGTATTTAGCTATTTCCATAGGTATCAATTCTTGTGGTATAGCCTTTTTCTTACAATCTACTTCGGTCCATTCGCCTTTGCTGTTGAATTCTATTTCGGTACTATTCGATAAGGTAGCATCGTAGGTCTTAGATTTGAACATATCTTTGTCCACCTTTATATACGATACCGTTACTTTTGGGAAATACTTAGATATAAATGTCCGTGCCGTTGCCGGAAGTTGATTTATATCTTTTGTTACCACATCTCCTGCCATTACTACTTGAAGTGTTAGCATCGCCAACATAAACATAACTGCTTTCTTTCTCATTTTTTTGTCTATTAATTATATAATCAACTAACAGATATGGGGAAAGAAAAGATTAGAGAATGCTCAAGCTTAACATTTTTTATTGCTTTTCTTCTTCAGTGTAATTTTCTTCAATGTCTTCCTGCTTAGCAATAGATAGTTGTCCATCGGATGAAATTCGAATATTGAAAGGTACATAGAAATCTGTTTGCGGATAGCTTACGCTGGAAGCAAACAATAAATCTTCCTTATCAATCTTATCGAATACAATACCTTCAAGAATGGATTT
This sequence comes from Bacteroidaceae bacterium, assembly GCA_036655555.1. GTDB lineage: Bacteria > Bacteroidota > Bacteroidia > Bacteroidales > Bacteroidaceae > Bacteroides. The sequence continues at coordinate 15,021 of JAVVPX010000054.1, forward strand.
AGACAAAAACTCTTCTTCCAAAAACGAAGCGAAATGGCGTTTGGTAAAAGTTTTGGCAAATACTTTTTCGCCCTTGCCACGAGTGATGCGCAGGGTTATTTGATTGTCAACAAACACTCCATTGTTTTCGTCTTTTACTTTGGGAAGCGAATCGCAAGGTAGACGCTGAACAAATAGATGATAGTCTTTGCCTTTGAGCTGCACGGTTTGTTCTGCCGTAGAGGGTTGCATACGTTGTGGTTTACCGGCAATTAAACTATCTGCTTGTACTGCTTGTCCGTCCGTTTGCTTATCGTTTTTATTTGAGCAGGCAATGTTTACGAACATCAATGCTGCTAATATTAGTATTTGATTCTTCTTCATCACTAGTTCTGAATTTCTTGTTGGTCGAGGTTGCTTATTCTTCTTTTTCCCCGAAGTATTTTAAGAATTGGGTGCGTTCAAACATATTAATGCCTTTACTATCTTTGGCGTTCATTAAGCCTTTGAATTGAGAGATGTGTTCGTAGCCTTTTTTATTCATCCATTTCTCTAAAACATCGAGTATCGTTGACGTCCAACCCTTTCCGTTCTGATAGATAGTACTACATATTTCCACTGCAGATGCACCTGCTAGTATAGATTTAACAACAGCTGCTCCATCATAAACTCCACCTGAAGCTGCATAATCTATCTTGTTGACAGTAGCCGAACAAATGGCAACCCAGCGAAGAGGAGTGCTCAAGTCGGAAGGATTACTAAAAACTTCGTTAGAGGAATATTTCATTTTTTCGATGTCGATGTTTGGTTGATAGAAACGATTGAACAACACAACAGCGGCGGCACCATTAGCATATAATTGATTGATAAGCGTTACCGGATTGGTTAAATTATTTCCCAATTTCATGATGATGGGAATATTTATCTTACTCTTTACTGTTCGTAAAATATCAATATGTCGTTGCTCAAACTCTCCATATTGATAGTCAACAGCAGTTTGTACCGCCAATATATTAAGTTCAATAGCATCTGCTCCGGCAAGTTCCATTTTATGAGCATAATCCACCCATTCAGAATTAGAAAAACAATTAATGCTGGCAATAATAGGAATATTGCAAATCTTCTTGCTGTCCTTTATAAGTTCAAGTTGTTGCGAGAGAGAGTAAGAACGGAGATAATCTAAGAGTCCATCGGAACCTTCGGCATAGGAAGAATTGCTATTCATCTGATTAGCTTGAAGCGTAATTTGTTCTTCAAAAATAGATTTAAGTACGATTGCTCCTGCTCCCGCTGCTTCTAATTTTTTATTGTTCTCTGCATTACTTGTAAGTCCCGAACTACCGATAATAATAGGATTCTTTAATTTTAATCCTGCGAAAGTGGTGGTCAAATCAATCATAATGTTAGTTTTAATAGTTTCTTTCTCCAAATATTTTACTTCCAATGCGAACGAGCGTACTACCTGCGTAGATAGCTTGATGATAATCGTGAGACATTCCAATAGAAAGTTCCTTAA
>JAVVPX010000055.1:0-16430 GCA_036655555.1 Bacteroidaceae bacterium
CGTAACGGATATTTAAGGCAAAGCGCACTCCCTTACCATAAAAGCTAGGCATAGATAGAGAATAAAGCAAACCCCGCTCATAAGTGCTAATACGAGAATTATAATCGTCGGTATCAAAAAGTCCGTAATGCACCTCTACGCGCAAAGGAAGAGAGGAAAATGTATAAGAGACATTTTGCAACAGCATAAATCCGTGAGACGGAGAGAGATTAAGCACTTTTACACTAACAAGGTCGATAGTGGTGCGAAGCGAAATCCTATCGTGCAAAGCATATCCTAATTGATACCGAAATTTATGCTGAGTATAAGGACACACACTTCGGATATTGGTCGATGGGTCATCATTATTTTTATCTTTTACCTTATAACGGTATCGAAAGAACATCACCAAGTTACGCCGAGGCGTGTAGGTGAGTTGTGTCAGTGCATCAAAACCGGACGAAGGTTTATCTACGCCATAGCGCAACCAAGGAAAGTGGAAAACATCCGCATAAGCAAACAACTTCCAATACTTTGCAAAGTTTGTTTCTATGCCTATATATTCTCCGCTTTCGTTTCTTACTCCACTGCCTTCGGAAATAGAACGAGCATTGAGCGCACAATAGTTTTTAGCATAGTAACGTTGCAGCAAGAGTATCTTGAAGGCTTCCATAGGAGTATATTGCAACACATTTAATGTTGCCATTCCGCCACCGGTTCCCATTGCTGTTTCGCCAAAGAAAGTAAGTTTATGCCATCGGAACTTATAATCTAACCCCAAGTTATAAAAGTTTCGTCCTTGCGGATAGAATACCGAATAAGGTTTTAATTCGGGAATGAACGGACGGTTGAAAAAGTTATAAACACCTGTTAATCCAAGTTTAAAGAATGTAGAAGAATAAGTTAAGTTACCACCTATCAATTGAATAGTAGCATTATTCCTCTTCTCAAAATCGTTTACTACTCGGTGCATTCCATCTGTTTTCAACGAGGTTATTAACCGGTTTTCAACCACTGCATCTATCTTTCGGTGGGAATAAAAAGTAGAAAGTACAAAATCCTTGAATTGATAAGCAGCAGCTATTCCGCTAAAGTAGTTATATTCATCGGTCGAAGAATGTTTTTTAATGCCATTGCTCTTCGTTCCCATCGTAGCGATAGAAGCAGACTTTCCCATCGTATAATCACTACTCATCACTAGTCCCTGACCATAACTAAGTCGGTAATTACCCAAAGCTAACGATTTTAGTTTACCTATGTTGCGAGCTAAAAAGTAGAAAGAATAAGCATCATATCCTTTTTTATTTTCTTTGCAGAAGAAAGGTTCTCCTGCGTCTTTTTCGGCAGTAAGCCCAACAAAAAGCTTGTCCTTATAATGAAAAGCGTACTTGAACGAATGATAAAACGGTGAGCCAACATACTGTTTATTAGGATTAATCAGTAAAACACTATCGGGATAATCTTTGTATCCGGCTTTACGATTAAGAGGAATATCCAAGCGAGCGAGAAGGTCATGTTTACCATACTTACAAACCTGTTTCCATTGTAGCCGTGAGGTTTCTTTTTCCGCCTCTCCCAACCGAATGAACGGAAGCAGATACTGAATTGTTTGCCTATCCATATCCTCCACCATCTGCAACTCATAGATTGTTTTCATCGCCCCATTGACATAGAGATAATAAAGAATATGTTCTATTTGCAAGTCAGTAAGGAAAGGCAGTTGCTCTAATTGCTCTTTAGTAACCGTATTAATATTTAGGGGATGTTCTTTCAGTTCTTCTAATTCTTCAGCATTATTTGTCCAATCTTTATTACCATCTTCATCGTCGGTAGTAGTCAACTGTTCACCTATCTCTTCCCAATCGGAAGTGGAGTAACTTTGAGCGAACAAGTTATTCACCGGCAATAGTATTGTACAACAAGTGATTAACAAAGATATAAACAGGCTGTTGAAAAGAGGTTTGTTCATAGGAGAGATTAGAAGTTAAATTGCAATCCACAACATGAACGAAACCCCAATACAGAATGACGGTTGAAAGCAATATCTACCGTGAACTGTCCTAAATGCACTCCCACCCCAAAAGCGGGAACAAAAGGTTTTCCCGACAAGCCCGCTCGAATACTTAGTTGTTTAATTGGATTATATTCCATTCCGAACTTATACACGACCGGGAACTCGAAATCTTTCTCCACCTCGGCTGTCAACAAGAAACTTTCTGCTAACTCGTAACTCATACCGACCGATAGCACCACGGGGAGATTTTCTCGTCTTTCTCCCAAATTTACTTTTGTCTGCAAAGGATTTGCTGCCACCACCGACATCAAGAAATGTTCCATCGGACGAATCGTAATACCAATATCGCCCGTTACTGCACCGGCATTTGATTCTTTCGCGGTGTAATGCAAGCTAAAATAACTAATTCGAATGCCCAAACTAATATAATCGGATAAGCGTTTATAGCAATTAAGGCTCAACAGTGTCTCATTATAAGCACTAAAACCAAAGCGAGCAATATAAAGCCCGGCATCCAAATACTTATTGGGAACATTCACTCCTCCGGCATAAGTCGATAGTTCTTTTAGTCCATACCGATTAAGATATTGGAGCGAAGCACAGCGAGTGGAACTGAAAGCATACGAGGAGGGATTGGCAAATCCGGGAAGGATGGAAACAGTATTACCCATAGAATAAGATCGTGCATCAACAAATTGATATACATCCAGAGCTTTACAGGTACAGAGGTAATACGGAGCGAGTGTAAAGTAGAGAATGCTTAATAATAAGCCTTTCATACTACGTTTTTTGCAACTTACAAGAAGTCTAACGAGTGACGAAGGTAAGACTAATTGATAAATGCTACAACTTTATAACGATTTTTGTTCTTTCAATAGATGTTGATAACAGATAATCACTTACTTTTGTGTCGATGGAAAGAAAGTATAAGATAATAGTTCTCCTCTGTTTTGCCTTCTTCGCTGCTCTTACTACTAAAGCTCAGCAGCAAACAGGCAACGGATATCTTGTGAATGCATGCATCTATCAAGGAGATACAATACCGTGGGTACAACTTCGAAATGTCTATATCTATCCTCGCTTATATTTCAAGAGTAATAATGAATGGAGGTCGTATTATCGTTTGATATATAATGTAAAAAAAACCTTACCGATTTCTCGAATGATAAATAAGACCATTATAGAAACTTATGAATATTTAGAGACATTACCTACCAAACAAGCAAAAGATAAACATCTCAAACGAGTAGAGAAAGGGTTAAAGGAGCAATACACACCACAGATGAAAAGGCTGACCTTTACACAAGGCAAGTTACTGATAAAGTTAATAGACCGCGAAAGTAACCAAACATCCTACGAATTGGTAAAGGCATTTATGGGACCTTTCAAAGCGGGATTCTATCAAACCTTTGCCGCCCTTTTTGGAGCAAGTTTAAAGAAGCAATACGATGCGCAAGATGAAGATAAACTAACGGAAAGAGTCATTATTCTAGTAGAGAACGGACAATTATAATACCATTAACTTTAGAAATAGCACAAAAACTTTTATTGAATTAATTTTACTATCTCGTCTGCCCACACTTTATATCCGGCACTAGTCAAATGTACATAATCTCCCCCATAAAGTCCGTCTATCATTGTACCGTCAGCTTCAACAAACCATTTTGTTGGGTTCACGTACTCTATTCCTTTTAACTTCGTTTTAGCCAATATCCGATGTATTTTATTGCATTTCAAACGAATATCGCTATCTCCATTCTTGCCCGAAGGCAATAGCCCCATGAGAATAATTCGTGTGTCCGGCAATTGTTTCCGAGCTTCCATCGCAACAGCAATGAGACCTTGCGCAACGTGTTCGGACGTTTCGTTTTCTCCTATCAAGTCGTTAATACCTATAGCAATAACCGCATTTTTGGGATGGCAACTATTATAGTTTCCCATACGAATGCGCCACAATAGATTATAAGTGCGGTCGCCCGAAATAGCAGCACTTTCCCACTTATTCTCACCTAAGGCTTTATCCATGACTTGCTTTCCCGGCTTATAACTTACCGCTTTTCGATTTCCACCCCAACCTTGTGTTATAGAGTTACCCAATAGTAATAATTGAAGTTGCTTGCCTTCGAGAGTAGCAGTTATATCTTCAGCCACACTATTCCATTCATTCCCTTCTACCCAACCGGCAGCTGAACGAAACTCATTACCTGGAACTGCATGAATACATTGATTCCAATCTCTGCCCGTAGCAGCTAAAACAAAGCGAACAATAGGTTCCGGATTATTAAGTGAATGCGGATGATGATCTACGCCCGGCTTATGAATCACAGTAATAGGATAACCCAATTGCTGAATACGCTTTTCAAAGATAGCCGTATTTTCAGCTACCGGCACCACCTTATCTACATCTCCTACTACATGAAGAATAGGAATACCGGCTTTAGCAATCACGGAAGCACAATCTATCGGATTTTGTTTCCATTCCAATGCTTCCTGTTCATTGGTAAAGCCATACGCTTTCAACAACTTTTTCGCATCCTCCGCCGAAACTTCAGACTTACCCTTTCCCATTGGCCAGCTCTTAAAGTCCATTACCGGAGCATCAGCATAAATGCAAGCTACCTTTTTAGGATTCTGAGCAGCCCAATTATAGACAATAATACCTCCACGGCTCATACCTTCGAGTACTACTTTTCGGTTAAATCCGGCTTTACGCATCCTTTTATAAAAGCTATTCCAGCGAGTTACAGCTTGTGGAGAACCATATAAATCGGCAACATCACAGTAAGTTATATAAAAACCATTCTCCAACAAATCAATGTCCGTTTGCGGTTCGTGTCCCCAAAAACGAGCACGAATTACCCAAGGTTTACCAACAGCTTCCGTATGGGGCTTTACTACAAAGCATTGAGTACCATCGTTCGTAAATTCATATCCTTGATATCCATGAAAGTTGAACGATTTAGCCTCTTTGATATTCAGGGAACGAGCTAGTTTGTCTCTACTTTCTAGCTCCGGTTTTTGCAGGTATTCATATATTTTCTTCGCCATCTTCCCTGCTCCAATAGAAGATGGGTGCAATCGGTCGGGCATCAAACTTTCGTCCCACTCATTACCAAAGATGTTAAATAGATTGATTATCTCCAATTCATTTGTATAAGCTAATTCTTCCACCATCGGACGAATCGTATTTTCTATTTTGGTATTACTAATACCGTCATCGTCCAATAAAAAGCAGCGCAAAGGAGTCAATAGAATAATACGTGGATGAGAATTGAGTTTTTTATAATTATCAATGAGTGCTTGATAATCTTCTTTAAAATTCGCATTATACTGCCAATTAATAGGTTTAGAATCGTTTGTGCCCAACTTAATTAAAACAATATTTGGTTGAAAGGTTTGAGATTCCTCATAAGCTTTTGTCTTAATATATGGATAATCACCTTTTAATAATAATGTACATCCTGACACTCCAAAGTTCTTTACTTCGTAGTTATCACCTAAATAAGCTTGTAACTGAGCCGGATAACTATTCTTTTCTCTGTTAACAATTCTAGCCCCATAAGTAATACTATTACCTACGCAAGCTACTCTAATGAGTTCTTTTGCAGTCGCTTCCGTGATACTAAAGAGCAAAACAAAAAGCAAAGAGAGTAATTTATTCATAATATATAGAAGTTAATTAATTCAGATTAGTTCCGGAGCTATTTCAGCTAAAGGAATCATCACGAATGACCGTTGTCTCATCAAAGGGTGGGGCAAAGTGAGTTCCGGAGTATTTATTACTATATTATCATAAAGTAGCAAATCTATATCTATCAAACGATCGGAGTACACTCCATCTACAGACTTTGAAGCTCGTCCTAAATCACATTCTATCTGCTGGCTCTCTCTCAATACTTCAAGAGGAAGCAATTCTGTATTTACACAACAAGCTGCGTTCAGAAAAGAGTTTGCGGATTCAAATCCCCACGGTGCTGTTGCATAAAAAGCAGATAAGGAAGTAACCTCCCCTATCCGCTCTCCTATTTTTTTTACGGCTGTGCTTAGGTTCTTTTCTTTATCGCCTAAGTTAGTTCCTAAGCTCAAATACACCTTTGACATTCCGTTCTGTTATTTATCGAGAATCAACATAGCATCGCCATAAGTACCAAAACGATAGTTTTCTTTTAAAGCCACTTCGTAAGCAGCCATAATTTGGTCGTATCCACCAAAAGCGGCTACTAACATTAATAAGGTAGAGTATGGCAAATGGAAATTAGTGATCATGCTATTAGCTACGGTAAACTCATAAGGAGGAAAAATAAACTTATTTGTCCATCCCTCAAATTCTTTCAAGTGTCCATCGGTGCTAACTGCCGTTTCAATGGTTCGCATAGAAGTAGTACCTACTGCACAAATATTTCTTCCCGAATCTTTGGCATTGTTCACAATGTTCACCGCTTCGGCAGTAACATACATTTGTTCTGAGTCCATCTTATGCTTAGTCAAATCTTCTACATCTATATCACGGAAGTTTCCTAATCCGGCATGCATAGTAATATAAGCAAAGTCTATTCCTTTAATTTCTAAGCGTTTCATTAATTCCCTGCTAAAGTGCAATCCTGCCGTTGGCGCAGTAACGGCTCCCTCGTTCTTAGCAAAGATTGTTTGAAATCTTTCTTCGTCTTCTTTTTCCACCTCTCTATTAATAAAGCTTGGCAACGGAGCTTCCCCTAATTCATAAAGAGCTTTTTTGAATTCATCATGCGGTCCATCGTAAAGAAAGCGCAAAGTACGTCCTCTCGAAGTAGTATTATCTATTACTTCGGCAACCATCGAATCATCCTCCCCAAAGTAGAGTTTATTACCAATTCTTATCTTACGAGCCGGGTCTACCAATACGTCCCATAAACGTAAGTCTTCGTTGAGTTCACGAAGCAAGAATACTTCGATACGGGCTCCTGTTTTCTCCTTATTACCATACAAGCGAGCCGGGAACACCTTCGTGTCATTGAATATAAACACGTCTTTATCATCGAAATAGTTAAGAATATCTTTAAACTCTTTGTGTTCAATCTCTCCCGTATTCTTATGAAGAACCATCAAACGCGATTCATCTCTGTATTTTGCGGGATACAAAGCAATCTTCTCTTCAGGTAATTTAAATTTAAATTGTGACAGTTTCATGTTTACTTTCTTTATGCGTTAATATCATCTAATTTTTGTTTTCCTAACCATTCTTGGAAGCCTTCGACCTCCATACAATGGGCTAATGTTATATCCCCTACTCGAGTACGAACAAGTCCTATTAAGTGTGCGCCACTATGGAGTGCTTCGCCAATATCACGTGCTAAAGCTCGGATATAGGTTCCTTTGCTACAAACTACTCTTATCTTGATGATTGGGAAGTCACAAGCTAATAATTCTATTTCGTCGATAACCAATGTCTTTGCTTTCAATTCCACCTCTTTTCCGGCACGAGCAAGATCGTAGGCTCTCTTTCCATCTACCTTACAAGCAGAAAATACCGGAGGAATTTGTTGAATACTTCCTACAAACTGTTTCAGTACTTCTTCAACCATTTCCCGAGTGATATGTTCGGTAGGGTAAGTGGCGTCTATCTCTTTTTCTAAATCAAAAGAAGGAGTTGTAGCTCCCAAGCAAAGAGTAGCAATATATTCTTTTGTTTGATACTGAAACTCTTCTATTCGCTTTGTTGCTTTCCCGGTACATACAATCATTACTCCGGTAGCCAAAGGGTCTAGTGTGCCTGCGTGCCCAACCTTTAGTTTCTTCACTTTCAATCTTCTTGCTAAGTGGAAACGAGCATGAGCTACTACATTGAACGATGTCCATGTAAGCGGCTTGTTAAAGTATAATATTTCTCCTTCTATAAAGTTCATCAAATGATTGTTAAGTTATGACCCATCCATATCATCACCAAAATAGCACCTCCCACTATTATTCTATAATATCCAAAAGCTTTAAAGCCATATTTAGTGACAAAGCTGATAAAGAACTTAATAGCTAATAAAGCAACAATAAAGGCCACGATATTGCCTAGTATCAATGTCCAAGCATTATCGCAAATTAATTGCCATCCGTTAGGTTCCATAAAGAGTTTCAACATCTTATAAGCAGTAGCCGCAAACATTGTAGGCACTGCTAGAAAGAATGAAAATTCGGCTGCGGTCTTTCGCGATAGTTTTTGAGCCATACCACCAACGATGGTTGCCATAGAACGAGAGACACCCGGTATCATAGCAATGCATTGAAAAAGACCAATGCTAAAAGCTTTCTTCTCCGTTATCTCTTGATTCGGAGATACTTTATTGAATATCTTATCTACAAACAACATAAAGATACCGCCCAATACCAGCATTACAGCCACCACTGTCACGTTTTCCAGCATTTCGTCTATTTCGTCACCAAACAGCAAGCCGAAGAAAGCTGCCGGTACAAAAGCAATCAACAACTTCCAATAGAAATCGTATTTATGCAAGAAACGTTTACCGTAAATGAGGCCTGCAGATAGTCCGCTTTTCCCACTTACTGCTTCTTTGTCGAAGATAACGCATTTATTGAGTTTAAAAAATCGCTTCCAATACAAGCACACTACCGAAAGTATAGCTCCGAATTGAATGATAACCGTAAATGCTTTCACAAATTCGTCGCTCTTAATACCTAGCATATTCTGAGCAATAATCATGTGTCCGGTAGAAGAAACAGGCAAAAATTCCGTCAGCCCCTCCACGATAGCGATAATAATAGTTTGTAGTGTCGTCATTAAGTTTGCTGTTACTCGTTAGTCTTAGGTTTGCGCAAAATGGCATAAATCATAAAAACAAAGCCCAGAAAGCAGACAATAGGAGCTACCTTAATTCTACGTACACTAAAAATATCGGGTTCAAAACCGGCTTCGGTAGTACCGGGACCTGCCATTAAGATAAATCCAACAATAACAACTAGCATCCCTATTGCCAACAAGATAAAGTTGATTTTATCAAAGGCAAATTTCTTTCTTTCCATATTGATGATTATAAATTATTTTTTAAATATAATAAAGAGAACTTGCTTTCATTCTCAGATATTTGTTGATAGAGAAAAAAGCGCACAAGAAAGTGATGACCACCCCAAACAAAAGCACAGCCATCGAAACCACCGCCATCACTTCCGGAGTAATAATTTCGATAAGTTCGGGAGTATAAGACACTAATGTGTAAGCTGTCCCCATTAATATTCCGTCGGCTACCATTGCCGCTATAATACCAATCCATATATTACGTACCAAAAAGGGGCGACGAATAAATCCCCAACTAGCACCTACTAGCTTCATCGTGTGAATTAAGAATCGTTTGGAATAGATAGCTAGAAGTATCGTGTTGTTTATTAACGCAAAAGAGATAAAAGTGAGTACCATAGCTAAGCACAAAAGGACTAGACTGATGTTACGAATATTTTCGTTTACGGCATCTATCAAGTCTTTTTGATATAGTACATCTTGTATATTAGAATTCTTCTTTTTTATCTGTTTTTCTATTTTGGCAATACTATCAGAGTTTGCATATTCTGAATTTAACTTTACTTCGATAGAAGCAGTAAATGGATTATACCCTAAAAACTCTTCGGGGTCGGTACCCATTGCTTCGGTTTGTTCTTTGAGAGCTTGTTGTTTAGAGATGTATGTCGATTCTTTCACAAAAGGCTTGGCATTCAACTCTTTTTGCAGTTGTAAAATGCTTGATTCTCTCATATCGTCGCTAATAAGAATTGAAAAGTTTATGTTTTCTCTCACGTACACCGATAAGTTATTTGCCGATAACACAAAGAATACGACTAAGCCCAACAGTAGCAACACCATCATGGTACTAATGCTTGATGTAACAAATTGCATATCGAAATAAGATACCGAATTATTTTTGTTCTTTCCCATTACTCTTTTTTCTAAATACATAAATCATTGAACTGCTCCGTTCTCTCTTACCCAACGAACTAAACCACGCTAGTGAGCCCGTACATATTCCTCCAATAAAGGGGGAGAGCTTTTTTTGATATTTCTCGCTCAACATTGATACATAAAAGGCATCAAACGGCATAGGGTATTGAGCTGCTAAGATAAAGTTGTGTTTCACACCGAATTGTTGAATAGTATCGGGGGTAAAATGCCACAGATGACGGGGGACATCGTAAGCCGCCCAATCTTCTTTATATTTTTCGGCATCGTACGACGCACAATTAGGAACAGCTATGACAAGAACACCTTTATCGGATAACAGTTCGTGAAGTCGTTCCCACATTTCATTTAAATGTTCGAGATGTTCCATCACGTGCCAAAGTGTGATGACATCAAAGGATTTTGCGGAGAAATTCGCTAATTCAGCTTCTTCTTTTACATCCAGCTCAAAATGTTCTTTAGCAAAAGCTCGTGCTTGAGCACTTTTTTCGATAGCTTCTACCGTCCATCCTTTTTCTTGCATGGTATGAGGAAAATATCCCGTACCGGTACCTATATCTAGCACTTTGCCAACAGACTTACCCAATGAACGAGCCACAAGAGCAGCTTTGCGATTAAGCATCACTTTGCGCGCTTGGTGATAAATTCTGTTAACCACCCCTTTCTTGGTATCGCTATGAGAGATATAATCAGGAGTTTCGTAATATCTGCCAATTTCTGCTTCCACGGGAACATCTTGCGTAAATAGGAATCCGCAATTATCACATCGAAACAAATCAAACGCTTCGCCCGAAGCATAATAATCCGTGCAGGTTATTGTGCGTTTTATATGTGTGCCTTGACATAGTGGACAGGCAGTTATAGTAAGTTTATTCATTTGTTTATACAATCTTTTATGACTTCATACGATGCAACAAGTCACACCCCACCACAAATTGGTGCAAATAAACAAATAAAAAGTGACGTAAAGGGTATTATTTAAGGTCTTTTAATACAATAGATGATACTCTCGAGAGAGTTAATTATTCTATATTGAATAGTAATAACATTATTTAGTTAAAAATTATGCCGAATGCACTTCCCTTATTCAATGAGTTTCCGTACTTTTGCAGCACATTCATCATATTTACTCACATTATGAAAACATTAGAGAGATTATTCGCAGAAAAATTACTAAAGATTAAGGCCATCAAACTTCAGCCCGCCAACCCTTTTACTTGGGCTTCCGGTTGGAAATCACCCTTCTATTGTGACAATCGTAAAACTCTTTCTTATCCTTCCCTTCGTAATTTCGTAAAGATAGAGACCGTAAGACTTATCTTGGAGAAATTCGATCAAGTGGACGCTATTGCAGGAGTAGCCACAGGAGCTATACCTCAGGGTGCATTGGTTGCTAACGAATTGAATCTTCCTTTCGTTTATGTGCGCGCTACCCCTAAAGACCACGGATTGGAAAACTTAATCGAAGGAGAACTTCGTCCGGGGATGAAAGTAGTAGTTGTCGAAGATTTAATTTCAACAGGAGGAAGTAGTTTAAAGGCAGTAGAAGCTATTCGCAGAGACGGTTGCGAAGTGATTGGCATGATTGCCGCATTCACTTACGGATTCGACGTAGCAGTAAAATCGTTTAAGGAAGCTAAAGTAGAATTAGTAACTTTAACTAACTACGAAGCTGTGCTCGAAGCTGCGCTAAAAACAGAATATATCACAGAAGGAGACATCGAAACCCTGCAAGCATGGAGAAAAGATCCTGCTCATTGGGATGCCGGGAAGTAACTTCATCAATAAAACAATAAAGATATGGCTCAATTCGAAAGTAGCGTAAAAGTTATTCCTTATAGTCAACACCAAGTATATAACAAACTTTCCGATTTGAGTAATCTGGAAGGCTTGAAAGATAAACTTCCTGCCGACAAGTTACAAGATTTCAGTTTCGACTCGGACACTCTTAGTTTTAGTGTACCGCCCGTTGGCAAGATAACTTTACGCATTATAGAACGCGAACCGGACAAGTGCGTAAAGTTTGAAACCGTCACCTCTCCGCTTCCATTCAATCTATGGATTCAATTGGTGCCGGACAGCGATATACAATGTAAAATGAAACTAACCATCAAAGCCGAACTGAATCCTTTCATCAAGGGAATGATTCAAAAGCCTCTTCAAGATGGATTAGAGAAGATAGCGGATATGCTATCTCAAATACCTTATTAACTCTATAAAACGTTAGCGATATGGTACAGAAACTTTGGGAAAAGAGTGTTCAAGTAAACAAGGATATTGAGAAGTTCACCGTTGGTAAAGACCGTGAATTGGACATTTATTTAGCAAAGTACGACGTAATGGGTTCAATGGCTCATATTACCATGCTCGAAAGTATCGGTTTGCTAACAAAAGAGGAGTTGAACATCTTACTAAAAGAGCTAAAAGCAATCTACACAACTGCTTGCAAAGGAGAATTCGTTATTGAAGAGGGAGTAGAAGATGTACACTCTCAAGTAGAACTTATGCTTACTCGCAAGCTGGGAGACGTAGGGAAAAAGATTCATAGCGGACGTTCTCGCAACGACCAAGTTCTTTTAGACTTAAAACTATTTACTCGTACGCAAATTCGTGAAATTGCCGAAGCAGTAGAGCAATTGTTTGAAGTGTTGATAAAACAAAGTGAGCATTACAAAAACATTTTAATGCCGGGATATACTCACCTTCAGATAGCAATGCCTTCTTCTTTTGGACTTTGGTTTGGAGCTTATGCCGAAAGTTTAGTCGACGACATGATGTTTTTGCAAGCCGCCTTCAAAATGTGTAACCGCAATCCTTTGGGTTCGGCTGCCGGATACGGTTCTTCCTTTCCTCTCAATCGCACAATGACCACTCAATTATTGGGATTCGATTCGCTAAACTACAACGTAGTGTACGCTCAAATGGGACGAGGCAAGATGGAACGAAACGTAGCCTTTGCCTTAGCAACCATTGCGGGTACTATTTCTAAACTTGCATTCGACGCTTGTTTGTTCAATAGTCAGAACTTTAGTTTCGTAAAATTACCCGATGAGTGCACCACAGGTTCTAGTATCATGCCACACAAAAAGAATCCGGATGTCTTTGAACTGACTCGTGCCAAATGCAATAAGATTCAATCGCTCCCACAGCAAATCATGATGATTGCCAATAACCTACCATCAGGGTATTTCCGTGATCTGCAAATCATTAAAGAAATATTCTTGCCTGCTTTTCAAGAGTTAAAAGATTGTCTGCTAATGACAACTCACATCATGAACGAAATAAAGGTAAACGAGCATATTCTTGATGACGACAAATATCTGCTCATCTTTAGCGTCGAAGAAGTCAATCGACTGTCTAACGAAGGGATGCCTTTCCGCGACGCTTACAAAAAGGTAGGATTGGATATTGAAGCCGGAAACTTCGCACACGACAAAAAAGTAAATCATACCCACGAAGGAAGCATCGGAAATCTTTGCAATAAGCAAATAAGCGAATTGATGCAACAAGTAATCGATGGATTTAACTTCGGAGGGATGGAAAAAGCAGAGAAAGAATTATTAGCAAAATAAAACCATGTAGAGGTATGAATTATCAACCGGCAACAGCACGCTACGAGAAAATGCAATATAAATATTGCGGCAATAGCGGTCTATTGCTTCCTCGTATCTCGTTAGGACTATGGCATAACTTTGGAGAGGTAGACGACTTCGATGTTGCTACCAACATGATAAGATATGCTTTCGATCAAGGGGTCACTCATTTCGATTTAGCTAATAACTATGGTCCTCCGTTTGGCTCGGCAGAAACTAACTTCGGACGGATTCTTAAAAATAATTTGTCTTCACACCGAGACGAACTAATTATTTCTTCCAAAGCCGGACACTCTATGTGGGAAGGTCCTTACGGAGACGGAAGCTCACGGAAAAATCTGATGGCAAGTATCAACCAAAGTCTTCAGCGTACGGGATTGGAATACTTCGACATCTTCTATAGTCACCGTTACGATGGAATTACTCCGGTAGAAGAAACCATACAAACTCTTATCGATATAGTTAAACAAGGGAAAGCACTCTATGCCGGTATTTCCAAATATCCACCTGAAAAAGCAAAGATAGCGTATCGAATGATGAAAGAGAGTGGAGTTCCTTGCCTCATCCATCAAGATAGATATAGTATGTTTGTACGCACCGTAGAAAGCGAAACATTGTCGCTTGCCAAAGAATCGGAAGTGGGGTTCATTGCTTTTTCGCCCTTAGCGCAAGGTTTGCTGACAAACAAATATATCCATGGCATACCCGAAAACTCTCGTGCGGCAAAATCCACCGGCTTCTTAAAAGCAGAGCAAGTAACGCCCGATAAAGTGGAGGCAGCTTACCGCCTCAATCAAATAGCACAACAACGAGGACAAAGTCTGGCTCAAATGTCTTTAGCATGGGTACTGAAAGACGAACGGGTAACTTCAGTGATAGTAGGTGCTAGTTCCGTCAATCAACTAAGCGATAACCTTCGTACAATAAACAATCTCGACTTTACGTTAGAAGAGTTAGCTGCAATAAACGAAATACTTGCGCAAACGCAACCTTAAAGAAAAAGGATAAGATGAAAAAAATAGTTTATTTACTTCTGTTTGGACTACTATTTAGTGCTTGTAAAGATAACTTCGACTCAAGCATTCCCAACGTTCCCGTGAACTTCTCATGCAATCTTATTCAAGCTCCCTATTCCCTGCTTAGCACGTCCGGACAATTCCTTACTGCACGAAAGACTAGCAATGGTTACATTGTAGAATCGCCGGGGCAAATTCCTTTCCAAAGTAGTAAATACGGCTTTTTCTTCGGTTATGGAGGTTTAGCAATAGGAAATTCCACATTCAACGGCTATTGTGCTTACGACTTAGCTTGTCCGGTAGAGAATAGTTCCAAGATTTCTGTTGAACTTCAAAAAGATGGGTTGGGCAAAGTTATTTGTCCTAAGTGCAAAAGTGAATACGACTTAAACAACGGAGGCATTCCGGTAAAAGGTGTAAGCAAAGAACGCTTAAAGCCTTATCGAATAGCACGAAACGGAGATATATTGATAATTACAGAGTAAAGCATAAATAAAACAATGAATTTTCTATTGATTATTTGGCGTATTTAATAAATTCGTTTATCTTTGCACCCGTTAAAAGGCGAAAGTAGCTCAGTTGGTAGAGCACGACCTTGCCAAGGTCGGGGTCGCGGGTTCGAGTCCCGTCTTTCGCTCTTTCTTTGAAATGTTGCTCGAATGGTGGAATCGGTAGACACGAGGGACTTAAAATCCCTTGGCCATTGCGGCTGTGTGGGTTCAAGTCCCACTTCGAGTACTTAAAGAAACGCTAATAATCCTATTAATGGATTGTTAGCGTTTTCTATTTTATAGCACTTGCACAACTTGGTAAAACCGAATGATATGGAGCAATTAGAACTTATTCAAAACAAGATTTACGAGATACGAGCTCAAAAGGTGATGCTTGACCGTGATTTGGCTGAGATGTACGGAGTTGAAACCCGCACTTTAAATCAGGCAGTAAAGCGTAATGCAGACCGTTTCCCGGCAGACTTCATGTTCCAATTAACGGATGATGAAACGGAAATTTGGAAATCACAAATTGTGATGACCAATTCGATAAAGATGGGTATTCGTCGTAACCCTTTCGCATTTACCGAATTGGGCGTAGCCATGCTTAGTAGTGTATTGAACTCAAAGGCTGCCATACAAATAAACATGGGTATTATGCGTGCATTCGTTGCTGTTCGTCATTTGATAGTCGCTACTCCTGTTGATAGAGTGGAACAATTAGAGAATCAGATGAAGGAACTCAAAAACTACATGGAAGAAGTGTTTGCCGACTACAATTATATTAACGATGACACCCGAATGCAACTTGAATTGATAAATCGGACGTTGGCTGAACTTCAAGCGCAAAAAACACTGTTGGATAAACCACGCAATCCGATTGGGTTTATCAAACCAAAAGAGTAAGCAGTTGAATCTAGGGAAAGGGTCTCCCAATTAGCTATTGCACAGACCTTTTCTACAAGCATCGTTTTCGATATTGGTTTATCAATGCCGAAGTGCATGAATTCAATAATTATAACAAAGGCTTCGGAAAGCTAATTAGTGAGAAAAAGTGTTTTGTAATTATTTCAGAATCACAAATAAGGGCAAAAAAGGCTCTTTTATGTCGGTTGCCGAAATTAGGAAACGGATAAAGGTTATCCTCAAGTACAATCTGCCCAACTTTAAAATTAACAGAGCCATGGATAAATTAGGATACGTTAGCACAAGGAATACTTTTTTCAGAGGCTTCATAGTTATACTACTTTCATCTAGTGAAAGTACTGATAATAAGAATGATAAGTTCATAAAAGAAGAACAAAAACAGAGTGAACTTCCATTCTAAAAAAACATCCTATGACAAAATGACAAAAAATAACGTGTTTTCGTAACTACTATAAAATTTAATTATAATTCCAATTT
>JAVVPX010000056.1:0-16099 GCA_036655555.1 Bacteroidaceae bacterium
AAATTAGCTATGAAGGTGTACGAACGTTATCGCGAGGATTTTGATACAACAAAAACTTTGGGCATTATCACTCCTTATCGAAGTCAAATAGCTTTGATAAAGAAAGAAATTTCATACTACAATGTTCCTCTGTTAAACGAAATAGCCGTAGACACAGTCGAGCGTTTTCAAGGAAGCGAAAGGGATGTCATTATCTATTCTTTTAGTGTTAATTATGTTTATCAACTCAAGTTCTTGGTTAATATAATGGAAGAAGCAGGGGTGCTTATTGATAGGAAATTAAATGTAGCTTTAACTCGTGCCCGTAAGCAACTTTTTTTGATAGGTGTGCCTGAAATTCTTCAAACTGATAGTATTTATAGGAATTTGCTGAAGATGATAAAAGACTGAAACTACTTTTATAGATAATAACAATATATTTGCAATCCGTTTCTATGGCAACTATACAAAAGTATATATAAGCAGTGAACGAGCATTTAGCTCATTCTCAACTTAATGGCTTCGAGCAGCGTGTCGGGCTTTAGTGCCATCACGCTGTGCATTTCACCTGCCATACAGAATCCACATTTATCGCACAGTTTTAAGGCTTTTCCTGCGCATTCGTCTAGGCGAGTGCCGTCCGCTAGTATGAAATTAGATACCCAACATTGTTTCTCGAAGTGATTATCTCGCATTAGTTTTAGACCGGAACGAGAATTCATAATAGGATAACCCTCTTTTTTCATGTGTAAGATGAGGTCTATTATTTGATTGCGTCGCTCTTGGTCGAGATAAAGTTCTTCCGTGCCCTCGTAGGGTGTGTGGAAGTTGAGAGATATGGAGCGTATGGCGGGATGATTCTTGGCAAAGATGATAGTATCTTTCACATTATGGTAGTTATGAGTATTGATAACCATGTTTACGCTCAAAGCAGGATGACCGCACTTGTCGATGTTGAGAAGTAGACGTTCAAAGGCTCCTTTACCTCTGATATCATCGTGAAACTCATTTAATCCGTCTAAACTTACCCAAATAGAATCTGCAGTGCAATGTCCGAAAGGCATCTGGGCATTGGTGGTGACGGTGGTAGAGTAAAATCCAATCTTTTTAGCTAACTGTATCAAGTGATTGATATCCTTATCTCCGTCTCTCCATAATATAGGTTCACCTCCTTCGAAGTCTACAAAACGGGAGCCTAGACGATAGCAGTATATTAATTCTTCTTTTATCTGCTCGGTAGTTTTTACGTGAGGATTTACAAGATTATATACATTGCAATGTTTACACGTTAAATTGCATTTATCGGAGATGAATATCACCGATTGTAAGGGACGACGTGCTCCCATGAACTTCGCTTTGAAGAACCAAAGGGGTAGGTAAAATAGTTTATTCATAAGGAAGAACTTGCTTAGAAGAATGATACAATAAGTAATAGCAAACAGAAGAATGACAGTAGGTTACGGCTTAGTAACCATCGAATCATAAACCAATCAATACCTGCTTGTTGGATACGTCCCCAATTTTCCATAGGACCCATCCACCAGCGGGGGGAAAAGCTATCCTTAGGGTTGCGAACGTAACGATAAAGTAGGTAGAAAAGTGACACTGCCATAGGCAGGGTAAGCAGAACGATTAAGTAGCTAAGCGGCAGATAGCCATTCCATACTCCAAAGCCAATAAAAACGAAAGGGACGAAAGTAAGCAGTCCCGATGCTGTCAGCATTGCTGTTCGGTTACCATTCATTATTACGGCTAAAGTCATCTTATGTATGCGTTTGTCCGGTTCGTAGTCCATGATGGAATGACTGAAAAGAATATTTGCCACCAACATTCCTACGGGAACAGATACCAACCAGATGCCGGGGGTGAGTGTTCCGCAAGAAGCAAAATATACGCCTCCCATCAGTAAGGGTCCAAATAGAATGCCTACCAACAGTTCACCTCCTCCATGGTAACTGAAACGGAAAGGTAGTCCAGAGTAGGAGATACCTAAGAATCCTGCAATGAGCATGAACCAAAGTGTATTTAATCCTTGATAGAGTGTAATTATTAGCCCTAGTGTTAGTGCCGATAGACATAAACCCAAGGCTACTGTTCTAAGTTGCTTAATGTTCACTTTTCCGGAAAGCAAATAGTCACACTTAGCCAATCTCGCCCGTATGCCTGCGTTATCCAACTCAGTACGAATGCCCGTACCCTTTTTGAGAAAATCAAAATAGTCGTCGAAGAGGTTCATACCTAAGTGAGCGAGTAATACTCCCAGTACACTAAGTAGAGCAGGTGTCCACTTGAACTCATCGGTACCGAAAGCCATACACACAGCTAACACGGCAGGAAGCATACTTTGAGGTAGGGCAGTCTTACGTGCATTGTTGAGCCAAAAACTTATTTTATTCATCAGAGATAGTTTGTTATTAGTTAAGAGTGGTAAAAAATGACTTTATGCTACTTTATTGGTATAACTTATAGGTAGTGCGCAGTACTTTAAATTCTGTACGGCGATTCATGGCATTGCAAGCTTCTTGTTGCTCTTCGGGTAGGGCGTGGATGAACTCCTCGGTGAGGGTGTCGCCTTCCTTTACAAACTTGAGCTGATCTGCCAAACGTTTCTTGATGAGTTTGGGTTGACTTTCGCCATAACCTACTGCTGTTAAGCGTTCCTTGTCAATGCCTCCCTTGACTAGGTAGGTCATCACAGATTCTGCCCGTCTTTGAGATAAGCGCATATTGTATTCGTCCTCGCCCTTGTAATCGCAATGAGAACTTAGTTCCATGGTGACGTTGGGATTATCATTGAGCAATTTAATAAGTTCATCTAAGGCAACGGTGGAAGCGGGGGTGAGGCTAGCTTTGTCGAAGTCATAGAAGATGTTGTCTATCAATACCGGACGAGTGATGGACGAGAGGGGAAATTGCAGGGTGTAGGTTTGGTCGCTTTCTAGAGTATCGGTAGTGAGTTCTTGCTTGTAGTTCATATAGCCCCGGCAACTTGCCAACATCACGTAATTGATTCCTCGGCGGAGCTTTTGGGTAAAGGATCCGTCTTTTTTTACATTCGTTTTTAGGTTTGTACCATCGTTGCCGACTATGTTCACCATAGCTTCGGGTAGCTCGTAGGCTTCCTTGTCGTAAACCCATCCCGTAACGGTTTGCACTATATCAGAAACCTCGAAAGTGAACAGATGGTCCCAACCGCGAGCGTCGCCTCGGTTAGAAGATATAAAGCCACGGTTATACCCTTCCTCAAAGGTCATCCCAAAGTCATCGGATGATGAGTTGACAGGTGAACGCATATTTTCCACGTGCCATACGTCCTTTTTTATGGGCGTGGCACGGAATATATCTAAGCCTCCCATGCCCGGATGTCCGTCGGACGAGAAGTAAAGCGCACTATCTGTTCCGAAAGTGGGAAACATTTCCGTACCGGGTGTATTAATAGTTTCTCCCAAATTCTCTACCGCACCAAATCCACTTTCCGAAACCGGTATGCGCCAAAGGTCTAAGCCTCCTATTCCTCCCGGCATATCAGAGGTGAAGTAGAGTAAAGTGCCATCGGGCGATAGGGCAGGATGAGCCACAGACGATAGACTATCATTGATAATCTCACATTTTTGCGGTGCGCCCCAACTGGCTCCTGTGCGCTGTGAGGAATATATCTCGGCATATACCGGAGCAGTGCCGTCTTTGCGGCAACGGGTGAAGTACATAGTTTTGCCATCGGGTGAGAACGAGCATGCTCCATCTTCGAATTCACTGTTTACTTCCGATTCCACAGGGGTGGGTGCTTGCCATTTCTTTTTCTCGTCTTTTTTTACAAAGAATATATCTGCGCTCTTCATTCCTGTAATGCCGTTGAGATCAGTACCTTTGGCATCGTCACGAGTGGAAGTAAAATAGAGTTGTTCGTTATTCTCACCGGGAAGGTAGATAGGGGAATATTCGCTGCGGCGGGAGTTAAAAAGAGTAGCCCGCTTTACTATGTGGCGGGTGGGGCTCTTCTTCCACTGTGGGGCGAGGTTGCAAGAGGTCAGTCCGTTGAGTGCCAACTTGTCGTTGGGTTGGTAAGTGAGGTATAGTTCATAGTTTTTGGCAGCGTTCTTATAGTCAGCATTGCGACGATGTACATCTGCTAGTTGCAAGTAGAGTAGGCTGTCAGGATATTTATATCGAGCTGCGTTCATATATGCTCCTCGTGCTCGGAGGGTGTAGTTTGTCAGTCGGTAACATTCGCCTAGTTTGTAGGCAACTTTACCTCGTTCTTTGCGGTCTTTGGCAGGCATACGAGCATAGGCTTTTTTGTAGTATTTGGCAGCATCGAAGTATTCACCCAAGGCATAGCTTTGCTCCGCCTTCTTGAGGTTGTTACCCAACCCGCAAGAGCTGAGTACAAATGCCGTAAAGAGAAGCAAAAGGATGCAATAATGTTTCATATCCATTGAGTTATAATACCAAAGTTGCGCCTATCATAAGCAGACTTACTGATAGGCGCAAAGATAATGAAATAATTAATATACAGATGCAGCCTTTACCCTTAAATGGCAATATAGGTTATCCAATGATACGAAATAGTTGGTCGTACACTGCACTTACTACCCCTAAAGCAAGTATGCCCAAAGTGCAGAGCACAAGGCTTGCACGAGTATAGTTATCACTTTTAAAGGTAGCTATTGGCTCGTCGTTGGGGTTGATATACATTGCTTTCACCACCAATAGGTAATAAAATAAGGAGATGACGGTATTGGCAAGGGCAATGAACACTAACAGGTGAAATCCTTGTCCGAAGGCAGCCATGAAGATAAAAAACTTGCTGAAAAATCCGGCGAAGGGTGGTATGCCTGCTAATGAAAACAAGGCTATGGTCATGATGAAGCTCAACTTAGGGTTGGTGCGATACAGACCGTTGTAATCGTCCATGTTTACCTTCCCTTGTGAACGCTGCTCTATTACTGATATAACGCCAAAGGCAGCAAGGTTGGCAGCCAAGTACACCAGCACATAATACACGAGCGAGGTCATGCCGATGGCATCTCCGCTAATTACGCCTAACATAAGGTATCCTGCTTGAGAAATACTCGAGAAAGCCAAGAAGCGTTTGAGGTTCTTCTGTCGTAAAGCAAATAGGTTGGCAATAGTGATACTTGCTATTGTTATTCCGTAGAGCACTGTTTGCCATTGTTCTATCATGGGAGCAAATACCTTAGTGAGAATTAGCATGAGTACGAATACACCCGAACCTTTAGATACTACGGATAGGTAGGAAGTAACGTTTGTTGGTGCACCTTGATATACGTCCGCTGTCCAGAGGTGAAACGGAACAAGGGATATCTTGAACGCTAAGCCGGAGAAGAAGAACACAAATGCCATGATTTGCAATGGTGTGCCACTTAGCCCGACGGGAATATCATTAAAATACAGCGTGCCTACCGTACCGTAGATGAACGAGATACCGTAAAGCATTAGCCCCGACGAGAACAAGGCGGAGAGTATGTATTTCGCTCCTGCTTCTGCCGAATGGTGCTCGTACTTATCAAATGCCACTAAGGCGGCCATTGGGATGGATGCCAACTCTATCCCTATGAAGAACATCAGAAAGTTGCCTGAACTTATCATGAAGAACATACCCAAGAGGGTAGAGAGGGTGAGCACGTAGAACTCTCCTTGTTTATGGGATGTATCTTCTCGACGCAACCAATTATTCGATTGCATGAAGACAATCAGCGTGCCGATAGCTAAGATGCTTTTGACAATGCCCATCATTGGGAGATATTGATACATTCCTCCAAAGGCACTCTGAGCTTCGTAGCCCGGATAGATAGTGCCGATGATGAATGTGCCCGTCAGCAGGCAAGCTATTAGTTGAAAGTGTTTGCGCAAGCGTTCGTTTGCGAAGAGGTCGAATACCAACAAGAGAAGTATCACTGCAATGAGATATACCTCGTGGCGCATAGTAAGAAATTGACTGTAGTCCATATTCGTGTTAGTTCATTAAATGTGTAACAATAGGGATAACGCTCTGATGAATCATGTCGCTCATCCATAGTGGTGCAAGTCCCAATCCGGCAACGGCAACAATGAGGCAGATGATAGCGAAACGTTCGTCCCATGAAGCATCTTTTAGTTTCAAGTGTTCCGGGTTATGTACCTTCCCATAGAGAATCTTCCCTACTACCCGCAAGATATATACAGCGGTGATAACGATAGAGGTAGTAGCAATGATGGTGAGCGTGCGATGAAATATGTCCGCATTCTCAAACGAGCCTACAAAGATAGTCATTTCTGCTACAAACCCACTCAGTCCCGGTAATCCGAGATTGGCTAGTCCGGCAATCACATATCCTACCGAGAGGAAAGGCATTATCTTCATTAATCCGCCTAATTCCCTGATATCACGAGTATGAGTGCGTCCGTATATCATTCCAATAAGGGCAAAGAAAAGAGCGGTCATTAATCCGTGGCTCAACATCTGAAGTACTGCACCTGTGGTAGATGTCTGCGTTGTCATCAAGAGGGCGAAGAGCACTAGTCCGCAATGGCTCACCGAGGAATATGCGTTGATGTATTTCAAGTCTTTTTGTACGCAAGCACTGAATGCTCCATATACCACGCTGATGGAAGTCAATATAAGGAATATCCAACCTAATTCTTGTGTAGCTTGGGGCATCAAGTACATGGCAACTCTGAAACATCCGTAGCCTCCCAACTTCATTAATACACCGGCATGGAGCATTGATACTGCTGTTGGGGCAGAGGCATGACCGTCCGGGCTCCATGTATGGAAGGGAAACAAAGCACCTAGCACTCCAAAACCAAGGAAGGTGAGTGGAAAGAAGATGCGTTGCGCTTCTATCGGGATGTTTAACTTAGCTATTTCAAGGATGTTCATCGTGCTAGCTCCTGCTCCGAAGTAAATACCTAATATGCCTACTAGCAACAGTGCCGAGCCACCCATTAACATCAAGGTGAGCTTCATAGCGGCATATTCTTTTCGTCCGCTTCCCCATACGCCTATCAATAGGTACATAGGGATGAGGGCTATCTCGTAGAACATGAACATGGTAAAGAGGTCGATAGAGATAAAGAAACCAAACACTCCCATGCTCAAAAGACAAAACCATAGGAAATATTCTTTGGTGAGTACTTTCATTTGCCACGAAGCAAAGGTGCCGGTAAATACGATGATACCACTTAGCAGTAGCATTGCTACCGAAATGCCGTCTACACCTACGGCATAGTTGATGTTCAGTGGTGCGTACCACACAAGACTATCGGTGAAAATCATTTCTGCTGTGTTGCCACCTGCACGTTCGCCCAAATAAAGACACACTAAGGTGATAGCCAAGCCCAAAAGGAGACTTGCGCCTGTCACCATCACACCTCGTATCTGTGTCATGTTACGGCTTAGCCATAACCCGAGCATCATCAATAAGGGTATAAGGGGGAAAAGACTTAATATATTCATAATCTGTTATAGTATTAATAGGATGAGGGTAATAACCAACGCGCCTCCGAGGAACACGATGGAATAGAGTTGCACATTGCCGCTTTGCAAAGAACGTATGCTGAGCGATAGTCGTTGAGTACCACTTGCCATCAAGTCCATGAAGGCATCTATCACGTGACGGTCAAACCAAGCAATAGGAGTGGAGATGCAACCGAAGATGAGGCGGTGGGTGATAAATTGATATACTTCATCAATGTAGAACCGATGATAGGCGGCTATCCAAACTGTGCCCAGTGCTTTGTTTGCTGTCTGCATACCACGTATTCCCATAGGCGCATGGCGCAGGTAGATGTAGGTAGCGATGCCGATTCCCAATAGTGCCACAAGAATGCTGGTGATAGCTACGGTAGTATCTAAGTGAATAATGTAAGCCTCTCCATTGCTGCTGATGAAGTTTCCAAAAGGGATGAATCCTGCCACGCAGGTGATAGCCGCAAGGATGATGAGGGTGATGCTCATTGCTTTGTTCTCTTTATGAACTTCACCGGAATGTGTATGGTTACAAGATTCGGGGCTGAATTTCTTTCCCCAGAAGATGCCGTAGTAAAGTCGGAACATATAGAAAGCAGTTAATCCGGCAATGCCTGTCATTATCCAACCCATTGCAGGATTAAAGGTAAAGGCAGCCGTCAATATCTCATCTTTACTAAAGAAACCACTGAAAGGTGGAATGCCCGATATGGCAAGGCAGGCAATCAAAAAGGTAATGTGCGTGATAGGAAGTTTCTTGCGTAGTCCGCCCATGCAATCCATTTCGTTGGAGTGTACGGCATGGATGATGGCTCCAGCTCCCAAGAACAGCAAGGCCTTGAACATGGCGTGAGTGAATAAGTGAAACATTGAAGCCATATATCCCAATCCACCTTCGTGTGGGTTGAGAGAAGTACATACACCCAAGGCTACTATCATAAAGCCTATTTGCGAAATGGTACTAAAAGCCAACACTCGCTTAATGTCGGTCTGTACACAAGCCACCACTGCTGCATATAGCGCAGTGCCTGCTCCAATATATCCTATCCAATGAAGTACTTCGGGCGCATAAATAATGTAGAGTGGGAACATCCGAGCTACCAAGTAAACACCTGCTACTACCATGGTGGCAGCGTGGATAAGTGCCGATACCGGAGTTGGACCTTCCATAGCGTCCGGCAGCCAAATATGTAATGGGAACATAGCACTCTTACCGGCACCACCTACGAACATCAGTCCCAACGCTAAGGGTAGCATTCCTGCCGCGGCGGCAATAGCTCCCGATTGGGCGGTGAAGAGGAACGAGTAAGAATCTACGTAATAGCCATAGATAAGTATGCCTATCAAGAATCCAAGATCGGCAAAGCGGGTAACGATGAATGCTTTTTTTGAGGCGGATACGGCTGCTTGCTTTGTGTAGTAAAAACCAATGAGCAGATAACTCGATACACCCACTAATTCCCAGAACAGATACATCTGAAAGATGTTGGTAGCCACCACCAAGCCAAGCATACTCATCGAAAACAGGCTTAAGAAAGCATAGTAACGTTGGAAACCTCGTTCGCCTTTCATATAGCCAAAGCTATAAATATGCACCATCAAACTTACCGTCGAAATAACTATCAGCATCATCACCGAGATAGGGTCAAGCATGATGCCTAAATCTATGTGGAGTGAAGGGGTAAAGGGAAGCCACTCTATGTTATAGGGTACGAGGGTAGGGTATAATCCGTCTGAACCTCTTCCGGCAAGGAAATACTCAAAGGCAGTGAGGTACGATAACACCGTAACCACTCCCATGAGTGCCGTGCCGATAAGCCCTGCCATCATCGACTTCATTCGTCCTCCTGCCAAACCCAACACTAGAAACCCTAGTAGAGGCAGAAGGAGGATTAATATTGTATATTCCATATATTCTGTTATTTATTGTCTTTTAATATCGTTCACTATTGCTTGTCTATCCTTTTAATTCTTTCATGTTCTTCACCTGAATATTACGCACGTTACGGTAGATATTGATGATGATAGCAATAGCCACTGCTGTTTCTGCTGCGCTTACTCCAATGGCGAACAAGGCAAAGAAGAATCCTTCCATCTGTTCGGGAAATAGGTAGCGATTGAACACCGCAAAGTTAATATCCACCGAGTTGAGCAATAGCTCTACGGAGATAAGCATTGCTAATAGATTGCGTCGGGTAAAGAACCCATAGATGCCGGCAAACATCATGATGGTGGACACCACCAAGTAATATTCCATCTGTATCATTGTAGTAATTGAATGTTAGTGTTCATAATTCTTTATCTTTTGCGGGCAATCAATATGCCCCCTATTATACAAGCTAAAAGCAAGATACTGATAACCTCAAAGGGTAGTAAATATCCATATTTATCTGAGCCCATGAGCGCATAGCCTATCACCTTTACATCTAACTCTCCATGCTCGAAGTGTGAAGGGACGAATTGGTTCTTTAGAGTAATGAAGAGACAGATTCCCAATCCCGCTATCGTGGTGATAAGCCCTGCCATCATCTTAGAGTTCTTCAACTTCTCTGCTTTATCTCCTTGCGAGGAGGTGAGCAGGATGGAGAATACATAGAGCACCGTGATACCTCCGGCATAGATGAGCAACTGTACCGCTCCTAAAAAGGAGTAGTTGAGTTGAAAGTAAATGCCTGCTGTGCCAAATAGTACGAACAGCAGATAGGTTGCTGATCGAAGTATTCTTGTAGTGGTCACTGTCAGCACTGAGCAAACACTGATGAACACTGCCAAGATGATAAATACAATTGATTCTAATGTTATATCCATTGTTACTAAGTATTACTTGTTAGTTGGTATATCGAGCCTCATCGCTAGTTTGTCGCGAGTGTAGACTGCATGCTCAAAGTTTGTGTCGAAGCGGATAGCATCGTGAGGACAGGCATTCACACATAGTTGACAAAACATACACGAACCTAAATCGTAGTTGTATGCTACCAATCGCTTGCGTTTCTTCCCGGTTTCCTCATCGGTTACGCTTTCGGTAGTGATGCTGATAGTGTCGTTAGGACAAGCTGTTTGACAGAGCCCACAAGCAATGCAACGATTCTTTCCTTCTTTATCGTGGGGCATGGTGAGTGTGCCACGAAAACGGTCGAACATTACTAAACTTTCGCGGTTCTCGGGATATTGCTCGGTGACCTTGCGAGTGAAGAATTCTATGAGCGTTACCTTCATTCCGGTAGTGAGCGACTTGATACCCGAAAAGATACCGTGTGCCCAACCTTTTTTATTTATATTCTTGTTCATCATTATTTCTTGTTATTCTTTAGTTGGAGAGGTTTACCAATGCCATCCGAATACTACGATAATTACCATCAATAGTAGGTTAGCAAGTCCTATCGGTACTAGGTATTTCCATTCGAGCGTTAATATTTGGTCGATGCGTAAACGGGGAAATGTCCATTTAATCCACATCAGTAGCCATACTACGAAGAATGCTTTTCCAAAGAACCAAACGAATCCGGGAATATAATCCATTACCATATTGAATCCGTCTAAGCCTACAATATGAAAAGGCATCCAACCACCTAAAAAGATGGTTGCGGCTACTCCGGCTATTATAAATAGGTTAACGAACTCTGCTACGTAAAATAGTCCGAAGTGCATTCCCGAGTATTCTGTATGATAGCCTGCTGTTAGTTCCGATTCTGCCTCGGGAAGGTCGAACGGACCTCGATTAACTTCTGCGTTGCCTGCTATCAAGTAAATGATGAATGCGATGAGAGCGGGAAGGTGTCCTTTAAAGATGAACCATCCGTCAGCTTGTCGTTCTACTATCTCGGAGAGTTGCATGGTGTCGGTAAACACGATGATGGTGAGAATACTTATGCCCACAGATAGTTCGTAACTAATCATTTGCGCTCCGCTTCGCATAGCACCGATAAGCGAATACTTGTTGTTGCTGCTCCAGCCTGCTAGCAGTATGCCGACCACTCCGATAGAGGAGGCTGCCATGAGGAAGAATACTCCTACGTTGAAGTCCAACACTTCCATTCCCTTATTAATAGGTAAGCACGAGAAAGCTAAGATAGAAGCAATGATAACGATGTAAGGGGCTAGGTTATAAAGGAATTTATCGGAGTGCTTGATGACAATAATCTCTTTGATGAGCATCTTGATAACATCCGCAAATACTTGAATAGTTCCCCATTTGCCTACTCGATTGGGACCCAATCGACATTGAAAAGCTGCGCATACCTTACGTTCCATGAATATCATGATGATGGCAAGGATGGCATACATCAACATGATGCACACTCCAATAACCAAACACTCAATAAATACCGCTGCGCCCAAAGGCATCACGGAGGTAAGCGTTTCGTGTATCCAGCTTGTTATTATACTAAAGTCAAACATAATCTTAATGGTCTTTTGTTACTTGTTTATCTGTCTATATCCGGCACCACATAGTCTAATGTACCGCCAATGGCAATAAGGTCGGCAATCTTTGCTCCTTGAGCAATCGTGTTTAAGCACGCCACAAGTGGTAAACCGGTGGAACGGAACTTCATGCGGTAGGGATATTTCTCGCCTTTACTTTCGATGTACACTCCAAACTCACCGCGACTGCCTTCGACAGCTGCATAATAATTACCTTCGGGTATGCGGATGATAGGTTTCATCTTTACTTGATAATCTCCTTCGGGAATGTTGTCTATCAATTGTTCAACAATGTTCATACTTTCCACAATCTCATCCATACGCACCATATAGCGGGCAAACGAATCTCCTTGAGGATAAATAATTTCACGGAAGTCTACCTTATCATATACTCCGTAAGGAATGCGTTTGCGTACGTCGCATGCCCAACCCGAAGCTCGTCCTGTGCCACCTGTTGCACCAAAAGAAATGGCATCTTCTCTAGTGAGTACTCCCACACCTTTGAGACGTTGTTGCGCAATGATATTGCCGGTAAACACCTCATGATATTCCTTGAGCTTGGGACGCATATAGGCAATGAAGTCTTTGACTCTACCCACGAAGTTAGGATGCAAGTCTGCTTGTACACCTCCAATGGTATTATAGTTCAGTATCAGTCGTCCACCGCAAGTTTCTTCAAAGATGTCGAGTATCTTTTCACGATCTCTAAATCCATAAAAGAAAGCAGTTAATGCTCCCATATCCATACATAAACAGGAGAAGAACAGTAGGTGAGAATCTATGCGTTGAAGTTCGTCCATGATAGTACGGATATATTGTACCCGTTCCGGAAGCTCTATGCCCAAAGCTTTCTCTATACACATACAGAGCGCATGGCGATTTTGCATGGCTCCCAAATAATCTAAACGGTCGGTAAGTGCTAAGGTTTGGGGATAGGTGAGGCTTTCACACATTTTTTCGATACCTCGGTGGATATATCCGCAATGTACATCTAACTTCTTAATAATCTCTCCCTCAAGCGACACTCTGAATCGAAGCACACCATGAGTGGCAGGGTGTTGTGGACCTATGTTGATAACATATTCGTCTTCCTCGAAGAGTACATTCTGCCGCTCGATAGTACTTCCGTCCGGCATTATCTCCAACGAAGGAGTAGTGTCTACGGCAACCTCATTACTCATTCTCAACGGGTTCACCGTCTCGCTGTCGTCGTAGTCCTTACGCAAAGGATATCCTATCCAATCTTCTCGCAAATACAAACGTCTCATGTCGGGATGTCCGGTGAAACGAATACCTAAGTAGTCGTACACTTCGCGTTCGTTAAGCTCGGCAGCTTTCCATATATCACTTACGGTAGGCAATTCGGGCGTTTCGCGATTGGTAGTTGTTACTTTTAATACTATGCGCTTGCCGGATAGGGTAGACTCTAAATGATAAACTACTCCTAAGCCTTCTTCTTCCCAATCCATACCTGTGAGGCTGCGTAGATAATCGAAGCATAGTCCGTCGCTCTCTTTGAGGCTTTGCGCTAATTCATGCAATGAAGCAGCAGGAACAATAACCATCAGCTCTTCCGATTCCACAAACTGTACTTCGGGTACTAAGGCTATTATTGTATCTTTTATATTTATTTCTATGTTCATCTTGTGTTGGTAGATTGAGCTTGTTTATTCTACTTTCAATTCGTCTTTTTCCGCTGTGATTTGCTCTTGCATGAGCTTCTCGTATCCTTCTTTGCTCACCTGATGGTTTACTCCTCCGAAGAATTTTTCTACTTTCACCTTACGTTGAAGTTGGATCATGCCGTAAAGTAAAGCTTCGGGACGAGGGGGACAACCGGGAATATAAACATCAACAGGTAGAATTTTATCAACCCCTTTGACTACATGATACGATTTTTTAAAAGGTCCTCCCGAAATTGCGCATCCTCCTACTGCAATCACATATTTAGGGTCAGCCATTTGGTCATAGAGGCGTTTGAGCACGGGAGCCATTTTGTTAGTAATAGTTCCTGCAACCATAATCATGTCTGCTTGACGAGGGCTGGCACGAGCTACTTCAAACCCGAAGCGGGCAAAGTCATAACGAGCTGCTCCCACAGCCATAAACTCAATACCACAGCAACTAGTGGCGAACGTAAGCGGCCAAAGGGAATTGCTGCGTCCCCAATCGATAAGTTGATCGAGACAGCCCACGATGACGTTAGTTCCGCCTTCGTTGAGTTCCTTAACCATCTTTTCCAAGTATTCATTATCATTGAAGTCTTCATACTTAATAGACTTTATTTTCGGTTTCTTTATTTCCATTCCAAAGCTCCTTTCTTCCAAGCGTAAGCTAAGCCTAACACTAATATGATTAGAAAAAATAAGATGCTGACGAGTCCGTAAACTCCCAAATCTTGTACAACTACTGCCCAAGGGAACAAGAATACAGTCTCTACGTCGAACATCAAAAACAGGATTGCAAAGAGGTAATATCCTACTTTGAACTGCATCCATGAGTGTCCTCGGGTGGGAATTCCGCATTCATAAGCTTCTCCCTTTTGTGGATTGAACGAACGGGGCGAAATGGCACGGGCTATACCCAGCGCAATAGCAACCAAAGCTATTGCCGTTAAAATAACGACAACTAACAGCGTAAAATACATAACCTAACGTGTTTAGATTAATAATAAAAAATGTGAGTAAATAGAGGCGCGAGGAAAAGTGTGATTGTGTTATACCACAATCTTCTCTAACGCAAAAATATAATACAAGATAGGGTTGGGATGTGGAGACACTTCTTTATCGCTAAATACTGATTCGGAAGAGATGTCTTTGTAGTTATTAAAATGAAGTAGAGTACGGAAAACTGCCCTGCAATAAATCTGTTGATCTATGTTTTCTACTATCTCTCGCGGGGTATTGGTGTAGATATAATAAAGTATGGCAACCGCCTTCTTAGTAGGTTCTTCTTGTGAAATGTTTGTGCAATTCTGCTTGTGTATAGGTGATGCGAAAGCAGCAACCCTTGCCATTGCCGTGTGACACAACAACAATATGAGTAGTAGTAAACAGTATTTTAATGCTTTTTTCATACACTTTTCGCTAAGAGAGTGCAAAGGTACATTAATATTAGAGATAATGCAATCTCCACATGACAATTTAACAAAATATTATAAAATAGTCAGATTAATATAATTGGGGTCACGTTGTGTTATTGAGAATTTAATATTTTCTTAGGCATATAATTTGCTGCTCTAAAAGCTTTTAGCTTAACATTGAATGATTCTACTGCCGGGAAAGGGTCTCTGAATTAGCTACTGCACAGACCTTTTTAATAAGCTGCTTTGTATATTTACTTTTACAAATAGCAATGAGTATTTTACGAAACTAATTAACAGTACTGCAACTTCAGCTATAAGAACCTCGTTCGATTAAGCATTTTTGCTTATAATCCTAAGACCATCTTCTATCCCCAAACAACTCCGTGAAACTATTTGCGCCCTCTATTTGCTCTTTTATCGACGAAATCGAGGAGTATATCCTCATGCAAGTTAAAACGCGCTACAACGAGCTATTTTTGCTCGCAATAAGAATATACGCCCGCAACAAGAATTTCCGTCCTCATGTAGCTTCTTTTGTGCCACAGGCAATAATCGTTTTTTTTTCTCACGGACGACACAGTGAGAACCGTCGTTAGCTGCCTTTCTACGCCAATCACATCGACGACCCTTTCCGTGCCGCTCCTTATGCCGAACTTTATGTTCAAGCAATATTGCTCTACAAGCATCGTTTTCGATATTGGTTTACCGATGCCGAAGTGCATAAACTCAATAATTGCAACAAAGGCTTCAAATAGCTAATTAGTGATGAAAAAGCGTTTTGTAATTATTTCAGAACCACAAATAAGGGCAAAAAAGGCTCTTTTATGTCGGTTGCCGAAATTGAAAAACGGATAGGCACTATCCTCAAGTACAATCTGCCCAACTCTACAATTAACAGATATATAGATAAATTAGAATATATTAGTTGCTATGACGGCTATTTACGAGGTTTCCAAATTATAGCGTTTACTCTCGATGAACTAGCTAATAAAAAGCGAGTTACAGCCATAAATAGTCCTCAAAAGCAACCTTTGCTTCCATTCTAAAAAAATGATTTGGGACAAAGGGACAAAAAATAACGTGTTTTCTTAACTACTGAAAAAATAAATTAAAATTCGAGATTGAATATTCAATCTCGAATT
>JAVVPX010000057.1:0-15807 GCA_036655555.1 Bacteroidaceae bacterium
TCTAATTAATGTACAGTAATATATAGTACAAGACGACTTTTGAAATAATACTGAAGATTTTTGAAATCTTCAGTATTATTTTAAAAATCTTCAGTATTATTTTACCACTAATTCGGTAGAAGTGGTGTGAGCAATAAATTCGGGTGCGTAAGCCGATTGCAAGGTGGCAATGCCCGAAGCGTATTGTCCTTCACGACTTACGTAGAACGAACTTTCGAGTAGGTAAGTTCCTTTGCGAAGTTCATCGAAGAAATAAATTGTTGAGGCATCTTCGACAGATTGATAGTAACCTACATTACTCCCGAACTGATAGCCTGACAGGGAATTGAGAGGCTCTAAGCAAGCAGCTCGTTCATCTTTGAGTTGAACGAAGTCCATGTTGCGTCCTATGGTTAGGATGAGGCGTACCAATAGTTTGTCGCCAATCTGCAAATATCTTAGGTCTTTTATCGGAGTGCGTGTTGTTTGATTGTCGACAGTTCGTTCCACGTACATCTGCTTGTTGATAGACAGTGCTTGCGAACTATCTTTGCTCACTTTGCTCATCTCCTCTAAGTATTGTGCGTACACCGCTCCCCATGCGATACCTTTACTGCGTTTTTCTACTGTGATGTTGGTCATGTTTGGCTTCAAGTTTTTGCCGCTAAAGGTTTCTTTGGTATAATCCGCCGTAAGAGGAATCTTTTGTTTACCTAAAGTTATCTTCGCTTGTTCGTTGTTAGCCAGCAGGTCGTTGCCATTGGTGAGCAGTGCGTACACGGCATTCACGGTAGCGATAGGCGATTCCCAAGTTTGCGTCCGCTTCTCTTTGAGCAACCACAGCTTGATGTCTTCCACAGCCTGCTCGTTGTTGCCTGCCTGTTGCAAGGCTTCGAGCACGTTCACTTGTGTGGAGATGCGATAACGTGTCATCTCATCGGAGGTAAGGGCATATTCTTTGATGGAGTTGATAAAGTCCGTAGCTTCCGCCTTTTTAGTTGCTTTCTCTAGGATAATAGCTGCCAAAGCTTTCTCGCGGAGCGTAAGAGAACGGATAACACGTGGCAACTTTTCTATATAATAAAGGAATGCCTTGCGATTACCTTCAGGAATAATGTCCGGTGTGAGCGAACAAAGATAGAGATAAGTCAAGGTTGAACCGTTGATAGTGGTTGCTTTCTCTTTCAATTTTTGTTCGGCTTTATAGTCCTCTGCTACTTGTGCGTGTAGATAATCGAAAGCTTTCTTTTGCATCGTCAAAGCATCTGCCGATAGTGGTTTGCCCGTTATGACAGCCAATTTACATAACGATTCCAATACGAACGAAGTGGTATATTCGCTTCCATTCATGCCGATGCACCAACTCCACGAACCATTTGAATTTTGAAGTTTACCGAGTTTGTCGAGTGCCAAAGCAGGGATAAACGTTGCTTTTGTTCCGCTTCGGTGGTAGCTTCCATTACCCACGGCGTCTCTTGAAGAAGAATGTTTTTCAGTTCTGCATTCTTTTGCAAGTTGCTCCACAAAGTCTCTTTCGTTGCGCTTTCCGTCTTCCATTTGTCGAATATAGCTTTGAGGCGAGGTTGACTGTTTACTATATACGAGGCTAACGAATTAGCATAGTAGGCTGCTGCCCACGATATAGCATTGTCGCCAACAGGATTGCTCAAAGTAGGTAGCGCTTGCACGGCATACCAAGCAGGATTGCTTGCAAACTCCACAGTTAGTCTGCGATTGGTAGCGGTGGCAGATTGATGATTGAAGAGCTCTTTCAACGAGAACTTCCGAGTTTCTGCTCCGCGAATAGTCATTGGCACGCTTTCCGTAATCCATTCTTTGTTTGTCAACACGGGAAGCAAACGTTGTTCGCCATCACTAAATCGGTTTGCTTTAGCTATTATTCTGCAAGCCAACAGTGAACTAGATTCATTGGCGGTGAATGCAAAATTGACAGCTATGGTGCTGTCCGCTTTTACGGCAAACTTTTGTGATTGCGTGTAGATAACTTCTTCAGTCTCCGGGTTGAAGAGTTCCATGCTTGCCTCTCCGTTGACTTGTTCCTTCGAAAGGTTGATGATAGAAGCAGCAATCGTGCTTTTGTCTCCCACTCTCACAAAACGAGGCATATTGGGAACGAGCATAAACTCTTTGCTTGTGGTGGCAATAGCTTCTAATTCTCCACTCATCATCCCCTTGGTGGTAGCAAGTCCATAGAACTGCCAACTCGTCAGACTTTGTGGCATAGTGAACGAAAATGCAATCTGTCCTTGCTCGTTGGTTCGCAGTTGCGGATAGAAGAAAGCAGTTTCCTCAAAGTTCTTTCTAATAGTCACGGGAGCGGCATCTTCTGTTTTTTGAGCAGAATCGTATGCTAATGCTACCTGTTTCGTTGGTTTCATTTTGCTTCTTATTCCTATCGTGTTGACCGAGCTGTATTCAAAGACAGTTTCTTCCAGCGCAAAATAATCTTGCTTAACGAAATAATCATAGTTGAGCGTGGGATATTTCAATTTACTTATCGGATAGTTGAAGTTCTCCCAAATAGTATAAATATCGGAAACATCTCTGTTTAGTTGCCATGTGGAGGGAATGTACTTGGCTAAATTACTAAATTCAAGAAAGCGGGAAGAACTTAGTTTGTCTAAGGAAGCATCGTACATCATTGCTAAAAACTCCGCATCGGCAGGCTTTCCATTCGGACGATTGATAGTGAGCTTCCATTCCTCCTCCTGTCCCGGACGAAGCTTGTCGCGGAATACGTCCCATTTCAGACTTAACTCCTTAGATGGTAATTCCTGCTTCACCGTTGCCTCGTTTTGATATGCTTTTCCGTTTTTTACAAAGGTAATCTGCATACTCACCGTTTTCATTTCCGCTTCGCAAGGAATGGTGATTCTCTGTACTGTATCGGACAGATAAATAGAATGAGTGATGCTTTTTTTATTATCACTATAGAAGTCGACGATGGTATACACATCCTTCTCGCTACTACCAAAGAGCGCTGTTGCAGGCTTCTTGGGAGTAAACGTTTTATCTAATAATACAAACCAATTGGGCGTAACAATCGGTGGCTTCTTATCTTCCAAAGAGAAAAGGATAAACTTATTTTCGTCCGTTATGGAGTCTTGCTGTGAATTAATCCCCTTATAACGCAACAGATATTCTCCGTTTGCTAAGGTGCTTATGGCAGCGAGGTTCAATGGTTTGCTTGTTGAAAATTCCCCCTTGCTTACACTCACCGAATCGGGCAGGTGGAGTATTTGATATTCTCCATTTAAAGTTATGGCTTGTTGCTCTAAATTAAAAGCTTTGATAGTTGTCTCCGGCAAACGCTCTTTACAAATATTGTCGGGTAAGTCACAAAGAAAATACATCGACTTGCTACCTGCTGCGATATACGTTTCCGAAGTTTGAGTTTCGCCTGCTAAATTAGTTACTGTTACCTTAACCTCATAGCGGTAATATCGTTTCTCCTTGTCTTGAGAAGTGGATAAGACGAAACCAATATCGAACTTTCCTTGACCATCGAGAGTCTGTTCTCCGGAATTGATAATGGAAGGATTTGTCCACCTCGTCCATCTTCCTATAAATATCGGAACACGAGTAATGGTGTAGCTCGCTTTTATGCCCGACAAAGGAACACCTGAAAAGGTTTTTACCGCACCACACACCTGTATGCTATCTCCTAAACGGTAACTTGTTGCTTGTGGTCGAAAGCTAATGTCGAACGAAGGACGTTTATAATCCGCCACGGCAAAAGACGTGTTGCCATATTTGCCGGCTATACTAAAGTTTCCGTTAAGGCACGAAGCCGGAAGAATGAATTCGGCAGTAAACGAACCAAACTCGTTGGTCGTTACTTTCTTTTCGCTTATTTGTTGATAGTTAGCATCTCGGAGTATGAGCACATCCTCTTTGTTTGCTACCGCATGAGCACTATCGAGCAGTTGTGTATAAACAATTCCCTTCACTTTCACTGTCTGTCCGGGACGATAAATGTTTCGGTCTGTAATCAAATGAGTATGCTCTTCCCAACTTTGGACTAGGCTACCGTAGGAAATATAAGGAAGTCGTTCGGTTCCGTTTCCGGGATCGTTTCCCTTGGTAAAAGAAAATGAACTAATGTCTTTACTATCTGGCGAAACAGCTCTACCTGTCTTATCTGTTAGCATTTCGGATGCTTTCTTCTCGTCCTTTTTCTTATTGAAGAAGAACTGCACTGTTACGTCCGGCACCGGTTGACCGCTTTCATTATCTACTATTATCACTTCAGCCGCAGCGTTAGGATAACGGCGAGTAATGCTTCTCAATTTGGATATATATATAATTTGAGGCTTTTCTAATTCTACTTTACTGTCGGGCACAACACGTACCATATATTTCCCTGCTTCCGGTGCGCAAAGGTTGATAATTGTATCGGTTTCCTGCAAATCTGTTGGTTTGCGCAAAGACACATATTGCTTCTTCATCGGCTTAGCATGAGCGGGAAGAAGAACGGCAGTAGGCTTAACAAGATAATATTCCAAGGTAAAGCCGTTTTCGTTCACATGATTTGCCTTTAGCTGATAATTGATGCCGGGATAGATTGTTTTGGGGAAACTAATAGTCAACGAAGGATTAAGCAATTCTTTCTCAACCATCCGCAAAGCTTTTACCCTATCGTAGCGAGGATACTGAGCAATACCCTGTCTGGCTGTCTCGAGTGCGTTTAAATGCTCCTTCTTCTGACGGAAATAGTTTGCCTTTGCCAAATATACTTCAGCGCATACCGGACTGGATGAATACTTTTCAATTAAATTATCTAAGGCTTTGACGTAGAGTGCCGATTCGTTATGATTTGCTGCGTACTTTAACAAATCGAGGTCGGTCAGTACGATAGCGTCACGATTGTCTGTCTTTAAATAATAAGTAAGCATTGCTTGATAGACAGAGAACGATTCGGCAACAATGTCGTAGGAGCTTTTTGGAATATAAAGATGCTTCACAAACTCATTTACTTGTGTCATCTGGGGAGTTACCGAATATTTTGTTTGCGGATAAGTATCTACAGTGAAGTAATACAATCTATCTAAAAGAGAGATAGCCCTACGTCCTAGAAGGTCGAACAGTGAATGGCGGAAATACTTACTAGTAGGCTCTATTACCGCCAAAGGTTCAAAGCGAGTGGACGAAGTGTTTTGCTGAATTGTAGGTTCAGCCATCGACAATCGGATGTTTTTTAAAATACATTCCATGAATTCTTTTTTCGTCCACTGACGAATATAAATAGGAGCAATACTAGCTTGCAAATAAACTTCGGCAAGCACTGAGTGGAGCACAGCTTTATTTGCAGGATTCAATTCGTTAGTTGTCCACGCTTCTAATTGTTTGAGATCTATATAGAAGCTGTCAGGCGATAGTTCCTCTCTATACTTCATCCGCAATTGGTAAGCTTTGAGTGCTTCACCAAGATTGTTCTCTTTGCGGGCTTTGTTGTATATTTGCTCGGTCACTTTGATGACCGACGTTGGTAAGTCTTTCTTTTCTAAACTATAAACTTTATCCCAAAGCTTCTTATAACTTTGAGATTGTGCGGAGATAGCTACCGAAAGGAGCAGCAAACTGACGAACGAAAACAACTTTATTTTCATAAGGTACCATGCATTAAATGATTGATACCAACAAATATAGTTGTTTTTCTTATTAGTCTTCTTTTATTTCTTCAAAATCTACATATTCGCCTTCGTCTTTATCGAATACTTTCTTCGTCTTTTGAATAGGCGTATCGGAAGAAGATTGAGAATCACTCCTGTTTTTGTGAGAGCTTTGTTGATGATTAGCACGCTTTCGACCGAAGCCGAAAAGAAGTCTTAGTATTCCGCTGATGATAGATAGACCGAATACAAGAACAATGACAATCAGTATAAGTATAAAACCAAATATTCCAGACATAAGTTAGTCGTTATTAAGTTGTAAAGATATGGTAATACAACAAGTGTGCCATATCTATTGTTTACTTCTTCTTTTTAGTAATAACCGAAAGTATGATATACCAACCAATGATAGTTGCAAAACTGCTGATACCCAAGAACACAAGCATGGGCGCACACCCTATCAAGAAGATAAAGCTGATTTTATTATCCTTCCATGAAAGATTTTTAAACTTGAGCGAGAACATAGGTATCTCGGCTACCAAAAGATAGGAGAACAGCGCAACCAACAAGAAAAGATA
This sequence comes from Bacteroidaceae bacterium, assembly GCA_036655555.1. Lineage (GTDB taxonomy): Bacteria > Bacteroidota > Bacteroidia > Bacteroidales > Bacteroidaceae > Bacteroides. The sequence goes on from JAVVPX010000057.1 coordinate 6,191, forward strand.
GATTGCATTAAAACTTTCTGATAGTAAAAAATCGTGCGTACCTACTACCAATGCTCCCCAAAACAAAGCGTTTGCCGGAGTTGGCAGTCCGATAAAAGAACTCGTCTGACGTTCGTCTACATTGAACTTAGCTAATCGAAGAGCCGAAAATACGGCAATCAGAAAAGCGGTATAAGGGATATAGTCTTGAACGCATAATAGAAAATCCGGATAGTTTACCTCCTTAAACAAAGAGAACACGATTAAGGCAGGTGCTACTCCAAAACTCACGTCATCGGCTAGTGAATCTAATTCTTTCCCAATAGAAGAGGGGGCATGAAGCAATCGGGCGAGCATCCCATCGAAGAAATCGAATATCGCGCCCAATATGATAAAGGAAACGGCTAGCTCATACTTAGCTTCGAATGCCATTACACAAGCAATACAACCCGAAAAGAGATTTAAGCAGGTTACGGTGTTAGGTATATGACGAGTAATACAATTTGCCATTGTCTTTTTTTTATTTCAATGTTGCGATAACTGTTTGGTTACCGGTAGTTAGTTGCCCCATCTTTACGTCTATCTTAGTTCCCAAAGGAAGATAAACATCTACCCTAGAGCCGAACTTAATGAATCCCATGTGTTCGTCGATATAGCAATCTTCTCCGGGTTCAGCATAAGTAACTATTCTTCGCGCCATCGCTCCTGCTATTTGTCGTGCCATCACTTCCACACCTTCGGGCGTTTCTATTACTACCATCGAACGTTCATTGTCTGTGCTGGCTTTAGGTAACCACGCTTTCATGAACTTTCCATTTTGGTGCGCCACGTATTTGATAACGCCGTCCACTGGATACCAATTCGCGTGCACGTTGAGTATGCTCATAAAGATAGAAACCATAATGCGTCGGTCGTGAAAATATTCGTGCTCATCAACTTCTTCTATGACTACTATTCTACCATCTGCAGGCGCAACAACAATCTGCTCGGTGTCTTTACCGAATAAACGGATAGGACAACGGAAAAAGTTTATCATCAACAAGTAGACACAAATACTAACCACGGCAGTTAGATAAAAAGGAATCTTATTGTCGAAAACAAAAAACAAAAAGGAATTTAGTGCGACAAGGAATATACAGCTACCCACTAATATATGGACGCCTTCTCTATGTAATCTTATTCTTTTTAACTTCTTTAGTCGATTCATGTGTCCCATGTATATGTTTTTAAAGTGCAAAAATAGGTTTAATTTGAAAACGTAGCAAATAAAAGAGAAGAGAAATCCTCTTTTATGCTTGTTTTAATGAAAAAAGAATCATTGTTGATAACTTTTAGACTTTCTTTTTGCTGATTCTCTCAAAGGAGGGTATCTTTATAAACTTTTTAGAAGAGGTTTTTTAAATAGATACATTCAGCAATATGCAAGATTTTGTTCATTTACATGTTCACACTCAATATTCTATACTTGACGGGCAGGCAAGTATCTCTAAGTTGGTCGATAAAGCAATTGCTAATGGAATGCGTGGGCTTGCCATTACCGACCATGGGAATATGTTCGGCATCAAGGAATTCTTTAATTATACGACCAAAAAGAATGGGGGAATAAACGATGAGATAAAGAATTTAAAGAAAAAAATTGCCGGACTCGAAAAGGAAAGTGTTGAATGTGAAGATAAAGAGGTGGAGATTACAGCTTGTCGCACAAAGATAGAAGAACTAAAGAAAAAACTTTTTAAACCAATCTTCGGTTGTGAAATGTATGTGGCTCACCGACGAATGACCGATAAAGAAGGAAAACCCGACCAAAGTGGTTATCACTTGGTGGTGCTGGCAAAAAACGAGAAAGGATATCATAATCTTATCAAACTAGTCTCTAAAGCATGGACGGATGGTTTTTATATGCGCCCCCGCACAGATAGAACAGAACTGGAAAAATACCATGAAGGATTGATTGTTGCGTCGGCTTGTTTGGGAGGCGAAGTACCTAAAAAGATAACTAAGGGGCTACTCGATGAAGCGGAAGAAGCCATTCGTTGGTATAAAAATCTGTTTGGCGATGATTACTATTTGGAACTTCAACGCCACAAGGCGACTGCTCCTCGTTCTAATCACGAAGCTTATCCTTTGCAGCAAAATGTGAATAAATACTTGCTTGAGTTTGCCGAGAAATATCAAGTGAAGCTTATCTGTACCAACGATGTACACTTTGTAGACGAAGAAAATGCGGAAGCTCACGACCGATTGATTTGTTTGAGCACAGGTAAAGACTTGGATGATGACAAACGTATGCTTTATTCCAAACAAGAATGGATGAAGACGCGTGAAGAGATGAATGCCGTTTTCGAAGACGTGCCCCAAGCTCTTGCCAACACGGTGGATATATGCGATAGCGTAGAGTTTTATAGTATCGACCATGCGCCTATTATGCCTACCTTTGCCATTCCCGAAGATTTTGGTACCGAAGAAGAATATAGAAAGAGATATACCGATGAAGATATTTTCAATGAGTTTACTTGCGATGAGAATGGGAAGGTAGTACTTAGTGAATCGGATGCGAAAGATAAAATAAAAAAACTTGGTGGGGTAGAAAAGCTTTATCGTATCAAGTTGGAAGCAGATTATTTGAAGAAGTTGGCATTTGATGGAGCAAGAAAGCGTTACGGCGAAGTGCTTTCGCCGGAAATAACAGAACGAATGGTCTTTGAATTGCACATTATGAAAACGATGGGCTTCCCGGGGTATTTCTTGATAGTGCAAGACTTTATAGCTGCGGCTAGAGCAATGGGCGTATCGGTAGGGCCGGGACGTGGTTCGGCGGCGGGCTCTGTGGTCGCTTATTGTTTGGAAATTACAAAGATTGACCCTATTGCCTACGATTTACTGTTTGAACGTTTCTTAAATCCCGACCGTATCTCTCTTCCTGATATTGATATTGACTTCGATGATGACGGACGCGGACAAGTGCTTCGTTGGGTAACGGAAAAGTATGGAAGCGAAAAGGTGGCTCATATTATTACTTACGGCACAATGGCTACAAAGTTAGCTATCAAGGACGTGGCGAGAGTACAGAAGCTTCCTCTTTCTGAATCCGACCGTTTGGCAAAACTTGTTCCCGATAAGATTCCGGACAAGAAGATGAACCTCCCCAATGCGATTGCCTATGTGCCTGAATTGCAAGCGGCGGAAGTGTCGCCTAATCCTTTAATACGCGACACGATCAAATATGCCAAAATGCTCGAAGGTAATGTGCGCGGTACGGGCGTGCATGCTTGTGGAACCATCATTTGTAGGGACGACATCACCGATTGGGTGCCGGTAAGTACGGCAGACGATAAAGAAACAGGCGAAAAGATGCTTGTCACTCAATACGAAGGCTCGGTTATCGAAGATACCGGACTGATAAAGATGGACTTTTTAGGACTAAAAACGCTCTCTATCATCAAAGAGGCTTTGGAAAATATCCGACTCAGCAAAGGAATAGAGTTGGATATAGATACCATTCCTACCACTGACGCTGCCACCTACAAACTATATAGTGAGGGACGCACGATTGGAACATTCCAATTCGAGTCTGCCGGAATGCAGAAATATCTGCGTGAGTTAGAACCTTCTACCTTCGAAGACCTCATCGCCATGAATGCTCTTTACCGTCCGGGACCTATGGATTATATTCCCGACTTTATCGACCGTAAACATGGACGAAAGCCTATTGAATACGATATTCCCGTCATGGAGAAGTATCTGAAAGATACGTATGGCATCACGGTTTATCAAGAACAGGTCATGCTTCTTTCCCGCTTATTGGCGGATTTTACCCGAGGCGAATCGGATGCGCTTCGTAAAGCAATGGGTAAAAAGCTAAAAGATAAGCTCGACCACATGAAACCAAAGTTTATTCAAGGAGGAAAAAAGAATGGTCACGACCCAAAGGTATTGGAAAAGATATGGACGGATTGGGAGAAGTTTGCTTCTTATGCGTTCAATAAATCGCACGCCACTTGTTATTCATGGATTGCTTACCAAACAGCTTATCTAAAGGCTAATTATGCCTCGGAATATATGGCTGCCGCCATGAGCCGTAATATCTCCAACATTGTGGAAATCACAAAATTGATGGACGAGTGTAAGGCGATGGGCATTCAAGTACTTGGTCCGGACGTGAACGAAAGTAATTTGAAGTTTACTGCCAATAAAGAAGAAAATATCCGTTTTGGTATAGGAGCTATTAAGGGAGTAGGGGAAAATGCGGTGTTGGCTATTATAGAAGAACGGAAGAAGAATGGACCTTTCAAAGGCATTTTTGATTTCGTTCAACGAGTAAACTTGAATGCTTGCAATAAAAAGAACTTAGAAAATTTGGCTCTTGCCGGAGGCTTTGATAGTTTCCCGGAACTCAAGCGGGAACAATATTTTGCCGTCAACAATAAAAATGAAACTTTTATTGAAACTTTAGTTCGTTATGGAAATAAATACCAAATGGACAAGTCGGCAGCGGTGAACTCTCTTTTCGGAGGAGAAAACATGGTAGATATTGCTACCCCCGAAATTCTTCCTGCCGCAGCTTGGAGCGACTTGATGAGGCTCAATAAAGAAAAAGAATTGGTAGGTATCTATCTTTCGGCTCATCCTTTGGACGAATATGCGGTGCTACTCAAATATGTATGTACCACTCATATGGCAGACTTGGCAGACAAAGCGGCGCTGGCAAACAAAGAATTAGTGATGGGAGGAATTGTTACTAATGTACGCGAAGGTTTCGGCAAAACAGGAAAACCCTACGGCATTGTTCGAATGGAAGATTATTCCGGTTCGGCGGACTTGCCTTTCTTTGGAAATGATTGGATAGAGTGGGCTAATTATTTGAAAGTTGGTATGTTTCTATTCATAAACGCACGGTGTCAACCTCGACAATGGAAGCCGGATGAGTTGGATATAAAAGTAGCTTCTATCGCTTTACTTCCCGACGTGAAAGACGAAAAGATAGAGAAATTGAAGATAATAGCCTCGCTTGAAACTTTAGACGAAAAAGTGATCAACGAACTTGCTATTCTTGTCGAAGATTCTCCCGGAAAGACGGAACTTTATTTTAAGATAAAAGATGGAGATGGGCAGATGAATGTTGAATTACAATCCAAAAAGTTTAAAGTTTCGGTAGGAACAAAACTAATGATGTTTTTAGAAGAACAAGAAGAACTTGAATTTGAAATTAATTAGTATATTTGTGGCATTAACGAAGTAAATAACATAAAAACAATAAATTATGGCTTTAGAAATTAAAGATGATAACTTTGAAACATTGCTTCAAGAAGGCAAGCCGCTAGTAGTAGATTTTTGGGCAACATGGTGTGGACCTTGTAAAACAATTGCTCCAATAGTACAAGAACTTGCCGAAGAATACGAAGGCAAGATTATAATAGGTAAATGTGATGTAGATAGTAATGCTGAGCTTACAGAACGTTTTGGAATTCGCAATATTCCTACTATTTTATTCATAAAGAATGGAGTGGTTGTGGACAAACAAGTAGGAGCTGCGCAAAAGTCTACGTTGAAAGCTAAAATGGATGCTTTAATTTAATACATAAAGATTATGAGCCAAGAAGACGATTTTCTATTAGAGGACGAAGATGATGCGAAAACCGTAGAGTTTATTAAAAATTATCTCCCTCAAGACTTGAAAGAAAAGTTTAGTGACGATGAGTTATATTATTTTCTGGATGTGATAGTAGATTATTATTCTACTAGCGGTTGTTTAGACGTACAACCCGATAAGGAAGGTTATATCAATATCGACCAAGATGCTATTGTTGAATATGTAGTGAGCGAAGCCAAAAAAGACGAGATTGGAGACTTTGACCCCGAAGATATTTATTTTGTGGTGCAAGGCGAAATGGAATATGGTAATTCTATTGGTCAAGTAGAATAGCTTTCGTTTTTTGACTTGAACAACCACCTAATAAAAGAGACAGCAGATAAAGTTAAACTTATCTGCTGTCTCTTTTATTGGGTGAAATTTCTTTCCTATTAGGTAAGGTTCTTGCTTATTTTATAACCAATCGAGAGCGATAGTTGATTCCGTTTCCTAAAACTTGAACAGCATAAACTCCATTTGCAAGAGAGCCTTTAACGTTCACCTTTGCAACGTCTGCTGAGGCATTAATAGATTCGGAGTAAACAAGTGAACCATTAAGATTATAAATGTTTACTGTAACGTTTCCTCGTTCATTGGGCACATATAGACTAAACTCTCCATCGGAAGGATTAGGATAAAGCATGATTGCTTTGTCGTTTGTAATGGCTTCGTTCGAAGTGGTGTTCTTAAGTACTTCTAGGATTCCTGCAAGCGCGTCAATCTTTCCGGCACCCCATTTCCTTGGGTCTCCTCCTGTCACGTAGTTATCTTTGATGGCGGTCTTCTTAAATATTTCTTTAATCTTGGCTGCGTCTAACGTAGGGTCGGCTTGTAACCATAAAGCAATGATACCTGCTACTGCCGGTGACGACATTGAAGTTCCTGACATAATACCCCATTGGTGTTTTCGTTTGTTTGCTGTAACTTCTGCTGCAAGGTCATCGCGAACACCAACTCCAACGGTAGAATCATCAAAACTATTCACGGAGGATACTAAAAAGTAACCGGGACCTACAATATCCGGACGCATAATGCCTCTTGTATCGGGACCGTAGCTGGAAAAATAAGCTAATTTATTAAGGATAGATTTATTGTAACCACTATTAATATCCCCATTAATGGTTGTATAATTATATCTTGTAGAGTAAGCACCTACCGAAATTGTATTGTCCCCGGTGGCCATATCACTAATAGAACAATTTGCGTCGCCTTGACTCCAACCGGCTTGATTACTACTTGCGAAATAAGTGTCGTAATCGTCTATCCAAGCATCTATTTGCGCGTCTTTGTCACTTGTGTAGATAACGCCAAGACTATAGTTTGAGAAGTTTGAGGAAGCATTGTAGGTGAGGCCGTATTCGCTATAGCAATTGTATTTGCCATTTAAATCGGTTTCCTTGCCTGACCAAACTTTAAAGTAACCGCGGAAATATTTTGCGAACTTCTCATCTGCATCACTTATTACATATCCACGGTCTGATGTTTGTTTTATTACCTTAGATTGATATACAATTGTTTTTTTTGCCTTATCGTATATGACAACTTGAAGATTTATTGGTGCGTTCGTTCTGCCCCAAGTGCTTATATAACCTTCAAAATTAGCCCCTTTTTCATCGGAAAAGGGCGCGATGAAAGATTTTAGTTGGTCGGTTGTGCTACTAAATGTCTTGTTTAAATGCAAATTATCACTTCCCTCGTTGCCGGCAGATATAACAATGATTTTTCCTGCACCGGCAATTCGGTCGAGTGCCACAGTTATATTAGATGTACCATCATGAGCACCGGTATGACCACCGAGACTAAGATTAACAACAGCAGGTTCCCCTATTGACGTAGCGTAATTCATTGCGTAAGCTGTCCCATTTAGAATATTGACATCGGATAAATTATCTGTTCCGCAAAGTACTAAATCGGCATCGGGAGCCATACCGTAATATCCGTTACCTTTATAACCACCTGCTCCGATACCGGCAGTGTGAGTGCCGTGAGATTCGGTCTTTGTATCAGTGGTAAGTTTGGCTATTTGTTCAGGAGTGGTATATTCAGAACCTATAAATTTTGCGTTATCAATACCTATTCCGGCAGGAGGAGTACCGGTATTGTCTCCGGGGAAATAAACTCTTTTAACGCGCGATACCCCATTAGCATCGGTGAAAGCAATATGATTTACGTCAATTCCTACATCGACAGTACCATACACTACACCTTTTCCGGTATAGGTTTGAGTAAGTCCTACACCGTTGCCGTCATTTACTAAATTCACTTTGCTAGCTAAGCGAGCTTTATCGTTGTTTAAACGGTAGGGCTTTTCTACATCCACCCGTTTTACGGACGATAATTCAGAGAGTGCAACAAGGTTGCTAACCGGAACTTGAACGGTGAGAATGTTTCCGAAACGCGCGCTAATCGTAGCACCTACGGTCGATAATTCATCGGTGGAAGCACCATCTACCAATTTAACAAAAGCGCCGACAGTGGAAACTCCATTTTGAACTTTGGGAATGGCAAACATTCTTGATTGACCTTTTTGGATGGTCTTTGCGGAATTTTCAACAGAATGATGATTAATAAAAGAAAGCGTGTAAGGACTTAGTTTGCTTTGACCGTTAACGGTCAAGATTACAAAAATCAATGCCCAAAAAAGGAGTAGTTTTTTAATCATAAAATTGATTATTAATGATTGACAAAGATACTTTAATTTATTTATATGACCGGTTTATTTAACAATAAATGGCTATATACAGTTGCTGTTTAGCGTAAGTTTGTAACTTGTTTTTTGCTAAAAAACAGAAGATGTAAAAACTAAATTCAAAAAGCAACGGGACAACGGGACAAAAAAACAAGGCTTTTTGAAACCCTTAATAAATTTAATTAAAATTCGAAATCAATAATTCACCTTTGTATTTTAATTAAAATTTTCAGTAGTTATGAAAACACGATATTTTTTGTCCCGTTGTCCCGTGAGGCTTTTTGAGTAAAATATGAAGTGTATATATTTTACTTCATGTTATAGTGTATTAATAATAAAATCAATATACTATGTTTGAATAGATGTGCATTTATATGAATTTATTAAATTTTGCTTATTTAGTTAATGGACGCTAATTTATTGGTAGTGTTGTTAATATTAAAAAGAGACTCTATGGCTGATTATAAAGAATAGTCCCTGCTGTGGATTTACCGTTCGCCATAAAATACCCTTTTATGGCCTTTTTTAGCCTGCGTAAATATTGACAAAATCCTATTTGTGCGTTTTGAAACTTTATAAATAGATTTGCTTTCTTAGTAAATAATTTTGCTTGCATTCGGTTTCGTGAAATTTTGTGGAACAATAAGTTTATAAAAAGGGGAAAAGGAGTTCCGAAAAGTCTTCTGTATTATTTCAAAAGTCTTCTGTATTATTTTAAAAATGAACCGTATTATTTTTGAAGTCTTCGGTATTATTCAATGGATAATGATTACCTTTGCATCACTAACAATTATTACTTAAACAGATAGATTTATGGCAACACCTCCATTTAAGTATCAAGAACCATTTCCAATGGGAAAAGATACAACTGAATATTATTTACTCACTAAAGAGCACGTTTCAACAAGTAAGTTCGAAGGGAAAGAAATCCTAAAAGTAGAAGAAGAAGGTCTTAAAAAGTTAGCTAACGCTGCGTTCCGTGACGTGGCTTTTATGCTTCGTCCTGCTCATCAACAGCAAGTAGCTAAGATTTTGTCCGACCCCGAGGCTAGCGAAAACGATAAATTTGTGGCCTTAACTTTTCTTCGTAATGCCGAAGTAGCAGCTAAAGGCAGGCTTCCTTTCTGTCAAGATACCGGCACGGCTATTATCGTAGGCAAAAAAGGGCAACAAGTATGGACTGACGGCAACGATGCTGAGGCTCTGTCCGAAGGCGTTTACAAAACTTATACCGAAGAGAACTTGCGCTATTCGCAAAATGTTCCTTTGGATATGTATAACGAAAAAAATACAGGTTGCAATTTACCTGCACAAATAGAT
>JAVVPX010000058.1:0-15775 GCA_036655555.1 Bacteroidaceae bacterium
TTATTAGTAAACGAACAAAAAGACGACATCATCGGTGTGGTTTCGGTTAAGGACATCATCCTACTAATGGGTAGCGACCAGCCGTTTAATCTATGCAAAATAGCTTGTACACCTCTCTTTATTCCCGAAAGTTTGTACGCAAACAAAGTATTAGAGCTATTCAAGAAAAATAAAAATAAATTTGGAGTGGTAGTCAACGAGTATGGCAGCACAGAGGGTATCATCACTTTGCACGACTTAACCGAAAGCATCTTTGGCGACATCCTCGAAGAAGGCGAAATAGAGGAAGAAGAAATCGTAAAGCGCCAAGACGGTTCCATATTGGTAGAAGCCTCGATGAATATCAGTGACTTTATGGAAGAAATGGGTATCTTATCTTACGAAGATATTCAATCGGAAGATTTCACCACACTAGGCGGATTGGCAATGTTCCTCATCGGTCGTATTCCTAAAGTGGGCGACACATTCTTTTATAAGGACTTACGATTCGAAGTAATGGATATGGATTATGGAAGGGTGGACAAGCTACTTATCTATAAACTGCCTCATCATATTCAACCCCTCCCATGAAAAAAAAATAAATTTTATCTGCCATCTGCAACAGAGCGCATTCAACGAATTGATAAATAGATCTTTAAGTCTGTTGCAGATACGTTGCAGATAAGTATCTGCAACAGACTTAAATTAAGAACATAGTTTACATTTCAACAAGCATACAAACTTTTTAATTTCATCCCCTATATAAACAATTAGTTTATAGTACGATACACTGTTTTGAGGTGCAAAACGATTTGTTTTATTAGCAACGAACAAAGTGTTTACGTATAATATTACGAACATCAAGTCCAAAACAGCATTGATTTAAAAGGCACTTTTCGCAACTAAAAAAGGCTTTTTTGGGAGCTAAATTGATTAAAAAACCATTATTTAACAATAATAAATGCATTTATTTGCTCAAAAAAGACGTTTTACCCTAAAAATCTTCAATATTAGTTCAATACTTTAGAATCTTACTCCAAGCGTCATCAATACTTGATTACGAGTGTTTGTCACTTTCGTTACGTCTAATCCTATATCTTCAAAAGCAAAAAAATCGGACTTGTAAGCACTATATTGATAAGCTAAATCGGCATAGAATACTCTTCCACGATAACCTAGACCAAGAGTATAGTTATTAATAGCTTTGATATTGGAATATTCGGCATCGGTACGAATACTATTGTAAGGTATCGACTTCACTGCATCGTCTTTAAAAGCTGCCGTACTATGGTTGTAACCACCACGAACAGAAAATTGAGGTGCAACCTTTATTTCCACTCCTGCTCGTACGGTGTGAATACCTTTCAACATATGTTTTATGTCGTTATTTTCCATGCCCAAAGCTTCTCCCGAATCGTTGCGATACTTAGCTGTTGAACGATTTTCATATTCGTATTCCGCACCTATGGCTGCCCACTTACCAATAGTATATCCTAAACTAAAGTTATATTTCCAAGGAGTAGTCAACGTATAATCCGTAACGCTCTCATCCAGCTTATATCCATCAGCATCGTATGGTTCAATCATGCCACTTTCGAATTTATCTTTATTCGGATTATAAGTGTTAAAATTCATCCTCACAGTCGATTTATCTCTCAAATTATAATAGGTAGGAGTATGTATCGAAGCTCCAATACGCAAAGGGAGACCGGAAGGACGATAAATAAATCCAAGTTTAAAATCTACTCCATTGCCAATAGTTTTAAAATTGTTTTCCAACATAAAATCTCCTACACCCGAACCATTTTCAGTAAAGAGTTCACCATACGAAGTATATTTAGTTTGGTCTACCTGATAAAGCCCCAACGTTGCTCCAATATAGAACACATCCCTAACATTGAATGCTATATTAAAATCAAAACTATTTACTCCTCCTATTTGTTCGGAACGATAGTTACCTAATACACCTGCATTGGGCGCATATCCGGTATATCCACCTAAGAATTCCCCTTTCTCGTTCATCTGTGGATTAATCAAATAAGCTTGATAGGCTAAAATAGGCAACCAACCAACATAAGGACGGTCGTTTACAAAAGCATTGTCCGCACCCAATTGCGAAGGAAGATATCCCATTCCATTCTCTCCCTCCATAGCCATCGTAGCAAATAGATTTGTTTGAGAGGTCATCATATCACCGCCCATCACCATATTTCTGTTAAAGTTGCTCTTCTTCCTATAATTGAATCCAAAATTTACGTATCTCAACGCTCCGGTATTGCTTATCTTATTGGAATAAACAAAACCAATGTTATCGAACGAGCCACTCCATTTGCCTATATCGGATGACGATTTATGAAATTCGCTCTCCGTTCCTGCTTTATTAAAACCGAACGAAGTCATTAAATCGTTACTCCTATAGATACCAATACCGGCAGGATTAGTACCCATTGTGGAAATATCACCTCCTAACGCACCCATAGCTCCACCCATTCCCACAAAGCGAGCTGTTCCATTCAAGTCGCTATGCATAAGGTTATTTGCATCATATATAGTCTGAGCAAAAGCTTGTGTACCTACTATTGAGGCGCACGCTAAAGCTATCATTAACTTTATATTTTTCATCTTATTTCTATTTTATAGTTATTACTAATCCTTTTTTATCTTCTCCGTGAGCCACCTCCGCTATTTGATGAGCGAGACGAACCTCCACCCGAAGAATAACTGCTCGATCTTGATGAGCCGCTATTGCTTGGTGCGGAATAACTACTACTCGGTCTGCTGCTACTTTCGTAAGAAGACGAACGGCGAGAACTCTCGGAACTTGAAGGACGGCTGTAACTTGAGTTAGAACTGCCTCTATTATAAGAAGAATTACCATTACTATTCGAAGAACTTCTTCTCGTGCTACTTGGACGAGTATATTCCGAAGAACTTGGACGAGCATTATCCGGACGATTATATTCCGAAGAATTTGGACGAGTATAACCCGAATTTCCTGAAGGACGGGTATAACCTGAATTATTTGAAGGTCGAGTATATCCCGAATTATCAGAAGGGCGAACAGTTCCTGAATTGTCGGAAGGGCGAACGCTTACCGATGGACGAGTGTAACCTGAATTATCCGAAGGTCTGCCTCCTACTACTCTGCCCGGTGTAGGGCGACGGCTATTTGTTGTTCCTGAGTTTATTTGTGAATTGCCACTACCGGATGGGCGACTATACACATTTCTTCCTCCATTGGAACCACCATGAGAAGAGAGTCTATTGTTATAATATGTGTTCCGATAGTTCCAATTTCCGCCATGTCCGTAATATGGGTCATAACAACCGCCCCATCCGTGATGATAACCGGGATAACCATGGTGATAACCGGGATAGTAGCCGGGATAATAGCCGGGATAATAACCTCCGCCCCATCCTCCGTAATAAGGAGCATTCCATCCAAAACTAAAGCCAAAACCCATACCATAAGAACCAAATTTCCAATTAGACCAAAGACTATTAGAGAAGGTTGGGAAAGCATAAGCATACATTCCATCGTCGTACACATTCCAATTCCACGAATTCAAACCATAAACTACATCCCAATAAAGCGGGCTGCTTACCGGAATAGCATAACGAGGATTACGGAAACGTATAATACGTTGAGCATATTCGTAATCATCTTGACTTCCATCAAAATCATTAATCCATTTGCCCTTATCATCTTCATCCTTTTCTACTATAATCACTTTATCGTCTTCTACCGAAAAGTCATTATCACGAGCATCGTAACGACGATTATATTCATCTTCGTTGCGAATATTTCCTTTACGGTCTTTTACCACTACAGTAGTTCCGGGAGCAGCATATACGGTAGTGCTTTTCTTTACCTTGCTCTCCACTTTTTCTTTTTTGACAGATTCTTTGTCACCCGGTGTGTAGTAAAGATCGTCATCGATACTCTGTGCCATCCCTACTAGTGGGAAACACATTGCAATTAACGATAGCAAAACTTTTGTTTTCATGACTTTATTGTTTTAATATTAAACAAATCTTTTATTCACGTTACAAAGATAAACAAGGTATTTATCCCTCAAGAAAGATTTTCCCGATAGATTTATAGGGATTTCCCTATAAAAAATTTATCTTTGCAAATATCAACAAAAGAGACAAAATTATGAGATACTACGAGATTACTTTCACCACCAACCCTTGTACAGAGACTATCAACGATGTGTTATCTGCCGAGTTAGGAACTATTGCTTTTGAAAGCTTTGTGGAATGCGAACACGGTATCAAAGCATATATTCCCGAGAAATGCTTCAACGAAGAGATACTTGCCAAGCTATTGAAGAGCTATCCTATGTCCAACGTCAGCATCCAATATAAAGTGGAGCTAATGGAAGATAAGAATTGGAATGAAGAATGGGAAAAGAATTACTTCCAGCCAATTGTTATCGGAGACAGATGCGTTATTCATAGCACTTTCCATGCTAACGTGCCTACTGCTCAATACGACATTCTCATCAATCCACAAATGGCTTTTGGTACAGGACATCACGAAACAACTAGTTTAATATTAACAGAGCTATTAGATGCCAATCTAAAAGATAAATCGCTATTGGACATGGGTTGCGGTACTTCTATTCTCGCTATACTTGCTGCTATGAGAGGAGCAAAACCAATCACAGCAATAGATATAGACACTTGGTGCGTAAGTAATTCCAAAGATAATATTCTATTAAATAAAGTAGAGAATATCGAAGTCGAACTTGGTGATGCCAATGCGTTAAAAGGAAGGGAACCTTTCGATATTATCATTGCCAATATCAATCGCAACATCTTGTTGGCAGATATGAAGCAATACGTAAGCTGTATGAAGCAAGGTTCGGAAATTTACATGAGTGGATTCTATGAAACCGATCTTCCTTTTATCAAGGAAGAAGCCGAGAGTTGCGGCTTGCAATTTATTTATCACAAGGTAAAGAACAATTGGACGGTAGGGAAGTTTATATTAAAATAACGGCAGAAACTAATGCCACTATTATTAGGACATAGACGACCATTTGCAACATTATTTTTACCACTTCTTTAGCCATTCGTACTTTTCCATTATTACTATAAAAGTAACGGAGAAAGACGGATGCTTATTGTTCTTTTTCTTTATTTATTTTTCCAATAGTCATTTGCGACAGTTCATCGAGCGTTCCATTAAATATATTTAAGTCTACACTTTCAGGAATACCTTTAATAGAACCTACATCTGTATGTTGCCAAAACTGCCACTTTCCTTGATATTTCACGGAATCTACATAATAATGAGCAATCCAATAAGGATAAGTGTCGAAAACAGTATCGCTCAAGTATTTTGTTTTAAATTTATAGGAAGTATAAAGAATAGGACGCACTTTATAGTGCTGCTCCACTCTATTTAGCCAGATTCTCAATTCAGTTTTTAAACTTTTTTGATTTAAGTCACCTATCTTCTCCACATCTAATACAGGGGGAAGGTCGCCGGTATCCAATTTCACCGTATTAATAAAGAAGTCCGCTTGCTTCTGTGCCGATGTTTTAGGATTAAAGAAGTGATAGGCACCTCTGATAAACCCATGTTCGCGAGCAGACTTAAAGTTTTGTTCAAACGTCTCATCTTTTAAATCGCCCCCCTCGGTAGCTTTCATAAAGACAAAACTTATCGGAAATTTAAGTGATTGAACATTCGAAAGTTGTTGCCAATCTATTTGTCCTTGAAAATGAGAGATATCTATTCCGTGTACTTCATAACCCACAGGCATACAGACTCCATATTCTTTGCAACCATAGCAAGGTTTCCAACGATAGGCATAGGGACGGATAAAGAAATAATAAAAGGCTAGAGAAAATGCCACCACAGTGCAAATAGTTAGAATAACCCGCAGCCAATGAGGTATCTCTCGCGAAGAATGCCTCTTCCTCCTCTTTCCTTTTCGAGTAGACGAAGTTTTCTTTTTGGTCGAAGATACTTTTCGAGCTTTTCGTGGTTTATTAACTACCAAAATAGGCGGTTGTTTAGACATTATACTATTTCTTTAATAGGAAAGGGGATGAGAAAGCAACATTTCTATCTGTTTCTCATCCCCTTCTTTTACTTATATATTACTTACTTTGCTCTAACAACAAAGTTTTAGTTGGTTGATCGCACACTTCAGTTGGTCCAAAGTATTGGATAGGACCCGGATAAACATAGTCTGTGTTCATAGCCCAATTCTCACGTTGAGCTGCAAATGTCATAAAAGGTTTCCCGTTTAGCTCAACCAATGCTTTTTGAATTACAGACTTCATCTCACCATTACGGCGTTCCATATTCATCATCATCGTGATAGGCACACCTCCTGCAATCCATTCGTTAGCCGGAGCCGTAGTGTTACGAACCGATGCCATATATCCGGTTTTCCCGTTAGCAATTAAAGAAGAAGCAGCGTAACCTAACGAATAACAATAGTCTGCATCGTAGTTAGAAGGGGCAGCGCAACGACCTTCATAACCAAAGAAATGATGTTGTGCAGCAAATTTGCCGGTAAACTTACCTTCTTCTTTCCATTGAGACAGCTTAATAGCTACCATTTCCGAAAGCAATTTTTCTGTTTCGATAAGCGATACTTGAACATTTCCGTGAGGGTCGCGGTCTAAAGAGAGTTGACGAGCAACGCCTTCGGGAAGACTTGCGTAAATGTCGGCATTCTCTTTCGATAATTTAGAGATGATATAATCACGTTGGTGAGTTCTCTTGATATGCGAGAATTCTTCTGCATTTTTAGCCAAGAAGTCGTTGAGTTCGGCTATTAATCTTTTCATAGCAGGAATAAATTCTATCAATCCTTCCGGTATTAATACCGTTCCAAAGTTATTACCTTGTGCGGCACGGTCAGCAACTATTTGAGCAATGTAAGTTACTACATCGTCGAGCGACATATCTTTTGACTCCACTTCTTCGGAGACAATACAAATGTTCGGTTGTACTTGCAATGCACATTCAAGTGCGATGTGCGAAGCTGAGCGTCCCATTAATTTTATAAAGTGCCAATATTTACGAGCTGAGTTACAATCTCTTTGAATATTGCCTATCACTTCTGAATAGACTTTACAAGCGGTATCGAAACCAAAAGAAGTTTCAATCATTTCGTTCTTCAAGTCACCATCAATCGTTTTTGGGCAGCCGATTACTTGCACTCCTGCTTTTGTTGCTGCATAATATTCTGCTAGCACACAAGCATTCGTGTTAGAGTCGTCTCCACCGATAATTACCAATGCCTTAATATTTAATTCTTTCAATATCTCAAGACCTTTTTGGAACTGTTCTTTTGTTTCCAATTTAGTACGTCCCGAACCAATAATATCGAATCCGCCCGTGTTACGGTATTCATCGATAATCTCGCCGGTCAGTTCCATATAATTATGATCTACCAATCCGCCGGGACCTAAGATGAAGCCATATAGTTTACTATCCTTATTTAGTTTTTTGATTCCGTCGAAAATACCGGAAATAACGTTATGTCCACCGGGAGCTTGACCACCCGACAAAATAACTCCCACATTGATAGCCGGAGCATTCACGTTCTTGCTCGATTCCACAAATTGAATCAATGGCATTCCGTAAGTGTTTGGGAATAACTTTTTAATTGCTTCTTGATCGGCAACCGACTGAGTAGCTTGTCCTTCTTTTACTTCGACAGTTCCTTTGAGAGCTTTTGGAAGTTTTGGCTGATAAGCAGCCCTTGCAATTTGTAATGCACTTTTAGTCATTTTACTTTATATATTAAAGGTGTTAGTGATTCTTTATTGACGTTTGCAAATTTCGCTTTTTTTTCTGAATTACGAAAGAGAATGCATCTTAAAACAATTCTTTTAAAGGAATTATCTATCTACGTGTATATATTTGCAACGTCAAGATTACATTTATTCGTCTCTAAGATTCGGTCAGCTAAAAAAAAGTGCTTATCTTTACCGAGAATTAAGATAAAAAAAAGAAGTATTCACTTAAAACATTTACAATCATGGCAAGCAGAAGATTATTGAAGAAAAACGTTAACTATATTACCGGTGAGCTATTTACAGAATGTCTAGTAAACAGTCTTTATGTACCTAAAACAGATAAAGTTAAAGCTGACGAACTTATGGGGAAAATACTTTGTATTCAAGATGAATTTCTTAGTCGCATCAGCCATACCGAACCGGGAAATGTGAAAGGATTCTATCGTAAATTTCGTGACGACTTTAATGTTCAAGTAAATGCCATCATCGAAGAAATAGAGAAACTGAACTAATTGAGACTTATACAGTAAAGAATGAAACAAGCTATTTGCAGTTTTATATATCACAAACTTTTAGGTTGGAAATCTATTGTTGAAGTGCCGGACTACGACAAATATATTATATGCGCAGCGCCCCACACTAGTAATTGGGACTTTGTTATCGGAAAGCTCTTCTATGGAGCTATCGGTAGAGATACCGGATTCATGATGAAAAAAGAATGGTTTTTCTTCCCCTTTGGAGCTTTATTGAGATATATGGGCGGAATACCCGTGTACAGAGACAAGAAGACCTCATTAGTGGAACAGGTAGTTAATGAAATAGGAAGGAGGGAAACTTTTCACTTGGCTATTACGCCCGAAGGTACTCGTTCTGCAAATCCTAATTGGAAGAAAGGTTTCTATTACATTGCGTTAAGAGCTAAAATTCCAATTGTACTTATCGGCATCGATTACCTTACTAAGACAATTACTGCCAATAAAATAATCTTTCCGACCGGTGATATAGAAAAAGAGATGAAAGAAATCAAACTCTATTTTACACAGTTTACAGGAAGAATTCCTAAAAACTTTTCTGTGGGTAAACTTTAATTATTTATGAGCAGCAATTCTTTTCTTCGTGTTTCGCTCTTCCAAACGGATATTGTCTGGGAAGATAAGCAAGCAAACCTGCTCAATCTCGAAAACAAGCTCGGGGAACTCAACGAACAAACAGACATCGTTGTGCTCCCCGAAATGTTTTCTACCGGCTTCAGCGTGCAAAACAGAAAAGACTTGCCGGAACCCATAGATGGCAATACCATTTCGGTAATCAAACGCTTGGCACATAAATATCAAACAGCCATTTGCGGAAGTTATATTGCTTTGTACAAGGGAGCGACGTATAACCGTGCGTTCTTCGTATCTCCCGATGGGAAAGAACAATATTACGACAAACATCATCTCTTTAGTATTGGCGAAGAATCCAATCACTTCACAGCAGGTAACAAACGAATTGTGTTCGATTACTTAGGTTGGAATATTTGTTTGTTAGTATGCTACGATCTTCGTTTCCCTGTTTGGTGCAGAAACAAGAACAATGAGTACGACTTATTGATTGTTGTTGCCAATTGGCCTGCTTCGAGGGAGAAAGTATGGGAAACTTTATTGTGCGCTCGTGCCATCGAAAATCAAAGTTACGTGTGCGGAGTAAACAGAGTAGGCATCGATGGATTAGGGATTAACTATTCGGGACAATCTTCGCTCCTTGATGCCAAAGGAAATACCTTAACTACTTTTGCGGACAAAGAAGAAGGAGTGAGAAACATCTCAATAGAGCTTAATTCTCTTCGCACCTTTCGTCGCCAATTTCCTGTATGGAAAGATGCGGATGTATTCGAGATAAAAAATAATACTGAAGACTTTTAAAATCAACAGTATTATTTCAAATGTATTCGAGATGTTTTAGCAAGCCTTAAAGCTCATGTCTAATCCTTTGACCGAATGAGTTAATGCGCCTACCGAAATAAAATCCACGCCACAAAGAGCATAATCGCGAAGTGTATCGAAGGTGATGCCACCCGACGATTCAGTTTCAAATCTCCCGCCAATCAATTCTACGGCTTTCTTTGTATTTTCGGGCGTAAAATTATCGAGCATAATACGATCTACTCCACCAATAGTTAGCACTTGAGAGAGTTCTTCGAAGTTGCGTACTTCAATTTCTATCTTTAAGTCTTTGCCTTTAGCACGACAATATTCTTTGGCGCGAGTTATGGCCTTGTCTATTCCTCCGGCAAAGTCGACGTGATTATCTTTCAATAAAATCATATCGAACAAGCCAATACGATGATTTACTCCGCCGCCAATTTTCACAGCTGCCTTTTCCAACATTCGCATTCCCGGGGTAGTTTTGCGAGTATCGAGCACTCGTGTGTGCGTGCCTTCAAGTTGCTTCACATAGCGACGTGTCATCGTAGCTATTCCACTCATACGTTGCATCACGTTAAGCATAAGTCTTTCTGTTTGCAAAAGCGACTGTACTTTTCCTTCCACTATCATCGCTACATCTCCCGGCTTCACTTCTTGACCATCGTTAATGAACACTTCGACTTTCATGCTAGGGTCGAAGCGATGAAATATTTCTTTTGCAATTTCTACACCGGCAAGCACTCCGGCTTCTTTAATTAGAAGTTTCGACTTGCCCATCTCTGTAGCGGGAATACAAGATAAAGTAGTGTGATCTCCGTCGCCTATATCTTCAGCAAAAGCAAGGTCTATTAATCTGTCTATTAGATTATTCATTTGTTTTATCTATTCTTATTTGATTAATTAAATATTGTTGTTTGTTCTTTTTAAAAAAGCAGTTAATCCGATAGGCACCTTTAGAAGTGTACAGCATTCCGATGATAAAACTCGATTCGTTTCGCTTGCCTTGATGGCTTACTTTGAAATCGTTTACTTTATTGGCTGAAAAGAAATCAGACATCGTTTGTTTGACTTCTTGTTGATTGTAAATCTGCTTCTCGTTCTGTAAAATCACTTCCACTGTTTCGCTGAGATAAGGGGAAAGTTCTTGAGCGTTTCCTTTAGAAAATGCGTTTGTCAACCCGGCAGGTATCTCTTGTGCCATCATTGTTGTCATACCCAACAAGAAACTTATCCACAATAAACATACTTTCTTTTTCATAATGATAGATATCTATTGGGAGCAAAGATAGGAATTATTATGAAAAGATGTACATTTGCACAACATAAACTAACTCAGACACCGCATGAAGATAACGCTTTTAGTAGTAGGCAAAACCATAGAACAGCATTATATCGCCGCTATCAACGATTATACCGAACGAACAAAGCATTTTATTTCGTACGATATGGAAATTATACCCGAATTGAGAAACACTAAAAGCCTTACCACAGAACAACAGAAAGAAAAAGAAGGCGAATTGATTCTCAAATCGCTTCAACCGGGAGATGTAGTGGTGTTACTTGATGAACATGGAAAAGAATTTAGATCGGTAGAATTTGCTCAATGGATAGGCAAAAAGATGATAAACGTCAACAAACGACTTGTCTTCATCGTCGGAGGTCCATATGGGTTCTCTTCAAAAGTGTATGAGCAAGCCCATGAAAAAATATCGCTTTCCAAGATGACCTTTTCGCATCAGATGATACGTCTTATCTTTGTGGAACAATTGTATCGGGCAATGACAATCCTCAACAACGGACCTTATCACCACGAATAAAGTTCCCTTTATTTTCGCTTTTTATCTCCTGATTTCCATTCATAACAACCCGCATCAGGCGATTTGTCTGCCAATCGATTACGCCCCCTTAAATCTAAAGGATAGCTTTGTGCATCTTCCACCTTACTTATGTCTATAGCAGCCGAAAGAGTATCGAGCCGAAAGTCGTAATCAAAGTCCGTTTTTCCTATATATAGAAATTTATCTTCCCTTTTCCATATTGGCGCAACGATGTTTTCGTTCGATTCTTCCTTCGTATTGAGCAACGAATAAGAGTAGTAATAATTGAAAGGTATTGTCTGGTCTTTAGAAGCTACCCCACTGATTTCATCGGATGAAGAACCCGTTATCAAACAGTTGAGGAAGCGTGCGTTGATAAGTGGGTACGATTTGTCAAATTGAGTATTCTTTACCGCAACAGCCACGCCTCTACGAATATCCCAACTATAAAAGTTTGCTATCGTACAATGAATAAATTCCACATCGCCTCCCAACAAGTTCACGCAGTTTGCGCCTGCATTTGTGAGCTGACAGTTACCGATTTTTGCTTTGCAAGAAGTAAAGTTCAATCCATTGCTCTTCACATTGTGCACAATTGAGTTTTCCAACGTTAGTTTCATAGTCCCTACTTCCGACGAATCACATTGTATTCCATACTCTCCTCCGTGAATATCTACATAAGAAAGCATATTATGATAGCTGTTGCCAAAAAATCTCACGCCTGCCCATTGCCCCGCAACACGGTCGTAAGGAAGATCGTCAAACATATTATCTAAACGATCGCCCCTCAATAAGATTGGTTTATCGAGCGTTCCTTTCGCCTGCATCGTGCCATAGATTCGGCAATCCGCCTTGCTGTGAAAATACATTCTCGTGCCCTCATCTATTTTTAATGTCACTCCTTGGTTCACCCTCAAGCTATCGTAAATAACTATCGGGCGCAATGAAGTGAAAACAGTATCTTTGTCTATCACCTTCCCCCTTAGCGGAAGAATATCCTGCCCATAAGCTCTCAACTTAACGTCTTGCACAGGTCCGTTTGCCATGTTAAACACCAACGAGTCCTTTTCCAAAATAGGATTATTCACATTATTGGGGTTTATTGTCACCTCCACAAACACGTACATACTGTCTTTCTCCCTAATTTCCACATCAGAGAAATTCGTCCCGTATTGTCCGTCCACATTAACCCTGAATACCGACTTATTTCCTCTTGCTAACGCAATGGACGATATTCTCATAGCCTCAGCATTAGGATTGTAAATTTTCAAAATACGAGTAGACGAACCGATGGTCGTAAAGATGGTATCGAACATGATAGTATCTTGCGAAAAAGCAAGAGTATGCGAAGGATTGGTAGTAAACTTCTCTTCATCACACGACGAAAAGAAATTCACACCTATCCATAATATACCAATTAGCAAGAGAGAGAGAAGCTGTTTCATTCTTATATTCATTTGCTATGTAAACGCAGAAACTAAATTCTTATTACTTCTTTACCGGAATATTCGCCAACACTTCCAATAAATGTCTCCAAAACTTATCTACCGTAGGAATAAGCATCCGTTCGTCCGGTGAATGCACTCCGCGAAGAGTAGGTCCAAAAGAAACCATATCCAACGAAGGATATTTTTCTAAGAACAAGCCACATTCAAGTCCGGCATGGATAGCTTTAACCTTCGGCTCTACTTCAAAAAGACGTGTATAAGCATCTACGGCTACTTTCAATAGTGCGGAAGAAGGATTAGGTTTCCAACCGGGATAACCCTCTCCTACTTTTGTGGTTGCACCACCAAGTTCGAACGCAGCCTTTACCATATTTACCATATCCACGCATGAAGAATGAATAGAACTACGTTGGCTGGTAGCTATCTTTATCACATTTCCCTCTACCATCTTTATGGATGCCAAGTTAGAGGAAGTTTCTACCAATCCTTCAATATCCTGACTCATGGCATATACTCCATGATGAACGGCATAAAGCGACTTTATCAAGCGCGATGTAGTATCGCGGTCAATAGCTGTATTACAAGAATTTTCGGACTGTAACAGCAATTTCATATTAGGTTCGCTAACCGACAGCTCCACCTCTAAATCTGCCGCAAAGATATTTAAGTCGATACGCACCGATTCTTTTGCGTCAAAAGGTATAGCACATACGGCATACGCTTCCCGAGGAATCGCATTTCGTAAGTTTCCCCCATTGATTTCACACAAATACATATCGTACTTATCTGCTGTTTGGCTCAAAAAGCGGGTAAGTATTTTGTTGGCATTCCCTCTACCTTTATTAATGTCATCTCCCGAGTGTCCACCTGTCAGTCCTTTTACTTCCACCTTAAAGAAGAAATAATTTTGCGGTGCAGAGATTGGTTGATAAGTATATTCCGCTACCGTATCCATACCTCCGGCACATCCGATAAAAAGCTCTCCTTCATCTTCCGAATCCAGATTAATTAAAACATCACCGTTCATAAAACCCTCTTTCAGAGCAAAAGCTCCGGTAAGTCCGGTTTCCTCATCTATTGTAAACAAGCATTCGAGTGGACCATGCTCAATATTATCGGAAGCTAAGATAGCAAGTTCCGTAGCTACTCCTATTCCATTGTCCGCGCCCAAAGTTGTTCCTTTAGCCTTCAGCCATTCGCCATCTATCTCCAGCTCAATAGGGTCGACCATAAAGTCATGTTCTACATCGCTATTCTTCTCACACACCATATCTACGTGCGACTGCAACACTACTGTTTGTAAGTTTTCCATCCCTTTAGTAGCTTGCTTTTTGATAAGCACATTGCCCACCTCATCTACTTTTGTCTCTAAATCATGTTTACGTCCGAACTCTTTTAAGTACGCTATTATCTTTTCTTCTTTCTTCGATGGACGAGGTACTTGACAAATTTCTTTAAAGAAATTAAATACACATACCGGCTCTAATTCTATTTTTTTCATCAATTAAATATGTTTATATTTAGCAAAATCACTCCTTTTTTGCTAAATATGGTTAAAATGAAACTCTTATGCGAACTCTCTTTTCAATTTTTATGAGAAAAGAGAGGGGTTAGTCCTTACAAAAGTCTATATTTGCACGACAAAAATAATAGAAATGCTTGACACTATCTTTATAACTTTGTTAATAGTTGCTATTTGCATAGCATTATTAGGCGTAAAAGTATTCTTTGTAAAAGGCGGGAAGTTTCCAAACGGACACGTTAGCGGTAATAAAGCTCTTCGTAAAAAAGGAATTAATTGCGTACAATCACAAGATAGAGAAGCACAAGGAAAGAAATAAATCAATTAAGAACTATATTCAATAACGAATTATGAGACGAATCAATTACATCCTCAATGGAATTTTAGCAATGGTTGCCATTGTTTTATTTGCACAATGTGCCGGAAAGAAAAGCGAAACAGCTGCCGTGGCTAACGTTTCCGGAGGAATTGCCGGTTCTACTAACATGAAAATTGCTTATGTAGAAATCGACACGTTGCTAACCAAATATAATTTTTGGAACGATTTGAACGAGATGATGATGAAGAAAGAAGAAAACATCCGTGCTACATTGAACCAAAAAGGGCGTGAATTGCAAGCAGAAGCTGCTGACTTCCAACGTAAAATTGATAACAACGCTTTTGTAAGCCGTGAAAGAGCAGAACAAGAAAATGCAAGATTAGTAAAGAAACAACAAGATTTACAAGAGCTACAAACTAGATTGACTAACGAACTTTCTGCTGAGAATCAAAAGAACAGTCTTCAACTTCGTGATTCTATCAACTCATTCTTGAAAATATACAATAAAGATAAAGGCTACAGTCTTATCATCAGCAACACCGGTTTCGATAATTTGTTGTATGCTGACGAAGCTTATAACATCACCAAAGAAATAGTAGAGGGATTGAATAAAAGATATTCCCCTTCGGCTGGCGCAAAGAAATAATTTAAAGTAGAGAATTGTTTAGCAGTGTAAAATTACTTATCACTTGCTATTCACTAATGAGTTGTAGAACTCATTAGTGAAACTATTTGTGTGGCTGCGTGTTCCGAAGCTCCTGCCGGACCTAATATTTCGGCAACTTTATCGTAGCCTTCCAACATTTTTTGTCGATAAACTTTATCGTATAAAATAGTTTTTAATTCTTCTTCGATAGCTTCTACGGTCATCTTGTTAGCAACTAGTTCTTTCACTACTTCTCTGTTCGCAATCAAGTTGACCAACGATACAAAGCGGACTTTTAATACCCGCTTCTTCAAAAATCCCATTAACTTAGCGAAAGGCATTCGATAACAAACGACCTGTGGTA
>JAVVPX010000059.1:0-15568 GCA_036655555.1 Bacteroidaceae bacterium
GACACATATCGTTTTAAAGTCTATCTTTGCGAAGAATTAAATACAAGAGGGTTTCGACATGCCTATGTCGGAATTCTTTTTTGTTTATATAAGATATGACTGTTTTATTAAATTTAATAAGGAGGATTGATTATGGCTTATATGTCTGAAGAAGGTTACAAAAAATTGGTTGAGGAATTGAAAGAGTTAGAGACTGTGCAGCGTCCGGAGATATCAAGACAAATAGGAGAAGCACGCGATAAGGGTGATTTATCGGAGAATGCAGAATACGATGCTGCCAAAGAAGCTCAAGGTATGCTCGAGATGAAAATTAATCACCTAAAAACAATAGTAGGTAATGCTAAGATTATAGATGAATCGAAGCTAACCACAGATAGTGTGCAAATACTAAATAAGGTAGAACTAAAGAATGCAAAGAATGGTATGAAGATGATTTATACTATCGTGTCGGAAAGTGAAGCTAATCTAAAAGAAGGAAAACTTTCAGTCAACACACCCATAGCACAAGGTCTTCTTGGTAAAAAAGTAGGTGAAATAGCTGAGATAACTGTTCCACAAGGAAAAATTAGTCTTGAAATTGTACATATTTCTTTTTAAATAAATTCGCAAAATGGCAACTATATTCAGTAGAATTATAGCAGGCGAAATACCATGCTATAAGATAGCAGAAAATGATAAATTCTTTGCCTTTTTGGATATCAATCCTTTGGTTAAAGGGCATACTTTGGTAATTCCCAAACAAGAGGTTGACTATATTTATGATTTGAAAGATGAAGATTTAGCAGCGATGCATCTTTTTGCAAAATCAGTAGCTAAGGCTATAGAAAAGACTATTCCTTGTAAGCGTATCGGAATAGCTGTAATGGGTTTGGAAGTGCCTCATGCACACATACATCTTATTCCTATTAATAGAGAGTCGGATATGATAATATCTAATCCAAAGATCAAACTATCACCCGAAGAATTTACTTCCATAGCTGAAGCTATCAGCAAAGAATGGCACGCACTTTAAGCGTGCCATTAGCTTTATACATAATCTTCTCCTAATTTTATTTGAACATCATTCACGTATTTTCGAATAGCATGTTCTTGGTCTTTCTTACAAATTAATAATACATTGTCCGATTCAGCAATTAAATATCCCTCCATATCTTCGATGACAGCCAATTTGCCTTCCGGCAAAACTACAATATTACTTTGACTGTTATACATAAGCGTTCGACTGTGCAATACTACATTATGTTCTTTGTCTTTAGGGGATAAATCGTAAAGAGAACTCCACGTACCTAAATCCGACCAACCAAAATCTCCGAGCGACACAAATACATTATCCGCCTTCTCCATCAACCCGAAATCGATAGACACATTCGGACAAGCCGGAAAGTTTTCATCAATGAAAGCCTTTTCTTTATCCGTTCCATACACACCTACTCCCGGAGCCAACTTAACGTCCAATTCAGGGATGAGTTCTTTGATAGCTTTTAAAATAGAATTTACATTCCAAATGAACAGCCCTGCATTCCAATAAAACTCTCCGCTCTCCACAAAGACTTTAGCTAGTTCCAATTCCGGTTTTTCTGTAAATGTCTTCACTTTGAAGAAATCTCCTCTCCGTTCTTCATCAATCTGAATATATCCATATCCGGTTTCAGGACGATTGGGCTTTATGCCCAATGTGAGTAGATTTTCTGAAGTAGCAACAAATTCCAATCCTTTTTGAATAGCATCCAAAAATTCTCCTTCTTTGAGAATGAGATGATCAGAAGGCGCAACCACGATATTTGCATTCGGATTTAATGCCTTGATGTGATGAGCTGCCCAAGCAATGCAAGGAGCTGTATTTCGTCTTGTAGGTTCTAGAAGTATTTGTTTTTTAGCTATTTCGGGAAGTTGTTCCTCTACTAAAGTGGCGTACATATCGTTAGTCACGATAAAGATATTCTGTGCGGGGATAATTTTATGAAAACGGTCGAAAGTTTGTTGCAGTAAAGAACGTCCTATTCCAAAAAAATCGAGAAACTGTTTAGGAAGATTCTTCCTGCTGAATGGCCAAAATCTGCTACCAATTCCCCCTCCCATGATTACACAATAATTATTGCTGTCTGTCATGATGCTGACTATTTTTAAAGTTTTTGCTAAGATACAGTTTATTTTATTAAAAAGGAATAGTACTACTTAGCTTTTATCTTTTTTATTATCTTTTTATTGATAGCATTTGGAGATTAATAAAAAAAGAGTATCTTTGCACTCGCTAATCGCCCAGATGGCGGAATTGGTAGACGCGCTGGTCTCAAACACCAGTGGATTCACTTCCATCCCGGTTCGATCCCGGGTCTGGGTACTTAAAGAGCTAGAGAGTCATTTGATTCTCTAGCTCTTTTTATTCATATAAAATAAAGAATAATGACTGATTCGAAGAAAATTGTACCCTAATTAGAAATACAAGATAAATGAGAATATGCAAGAACTAGAGTTTCAAGATAGTGAATTGGGGAAGATTATAGTAAAGACTAATCCTAGAGCTTGTCATATTATATTTCGTACTCGTCCGGATGCTGTTTATGTAACAGTCCCTTTAGGGGTAAGTAGAAAAGAAATGGAGAACGCACTAGAACGCTATCGGGCGAAACTTCTTGTTTCTAAAAAGAAGGTTAAGCGAGAAAATATCACTTTGGAATATAAAATAGAAACGGAATATTTTAAGTTGTCGATGGTTCAAGGACATGAGAATACTTTTTTTGCTCGTTCTAAACCGGGAGATATGCAAATTATTTGTCCGCCAACAGCTGATTTTTTCGATGAAGATCTACAAGCGTGGTTACGTAAAGTTATCGAAGAATCTCTTCGTCGGAATGCGAAAAATATTTTACCACTTCGTCTTGCTGCACTTTCGCAAGAGCATCATCTTCCCTACAAAGAGGTAAAAATTAATTCTAGTCAAGGACGCTGGGGGAGTTGTTCCGCACAGAAAACTATTAATCTTTCGTTTTATCTGATGCTGCTTCCCGGACGTTTGGTTGATTATGTGCTTCTTCATGAACTCTCTCATACTCAGGAGATGAATCATGGCCCTAACTTCTGGCTTTTGCTTAATAAGCTCACTAACAATAAAGCCTTAGTACTTAGAAATGAATTAAAGAAATATCGTACTAATATATAATTAAAATGATGTGAAGATTGGGGTAAACACAAAAGACCGAATCAAAAGATTCAGTCTCTAATATGATAAGTTTGATTTATCTAATGCTTAACTAAGCAAGCTTGTTAACGTAAATAGCTAACTTTGATTTCAGGTTATTAGCCTTGTTCTTATGGATGATGTTTACTTTAGCTAATTTATCAAGTATCTTAGTGACACTTGGGTACATAGCAACAGCTTCTGCTTTATCAGTAGTAGAACGAAGTTTTCTAACAGCATTTCTCATGGTTCTACCATAATATCTGTTATGCATTCTTCTTTTCTCTTCTTGTCTAATTCTCTTAATTGATGATTTGTGATTTGCCATCTCGACTAATCTTTTGTTTTATTCTTAACTAAATTCTTTTAACTTGTAGCCCGTGGGGGAGTCGAACCCCCCTTTCAAGAATGAAAATCTTGCGTCCTAACCGATAGACAAACGGGCCATTTGGTAGACATCTCTGCCGTAAGCTTTGAGGCTTATTCCTTATTAGCGGGTGCAAATATAGAGACTATTTTTGGATTGCCAAAGCTTTCGTAGTAAAAAGTTTAGTTGAGTTTTGATTATTTCTTTAAATGTTATTCTATATATGCTGATAATCAAATGAATATATATGCCATGAATTAGGTGATAAAAACGCTGAACTATTAATCTATGATAAATGTCTTGTTTGTTATGCCTTTTTTCGTAACTTTGTTCTATATAAAGTAGTGTGATGGTATGCTCCAGAAAACGTTAGGAATTGTTTTACATTCTCTAAAATATAGCGATTCATCGAATATCGTGGACGTATATACAGAAATGAGAGGACGTACTTCTTTTTTAGTTAAGACGTCTCGTTCCAGAAAAGGAGTAGTGAAATCAGTGCTATTTCAACCTCTTTCTATTATAGAGATTGACGCAGACTATCGAGCAACAAGTAATCTTCATCTTATTAGAGAAGTGAAATCTGTTAGTCCGTTTTTCTCTATTCCTTATGACCCTTATAAGTTATGTATTGCTCTTTTTATGGCCGAATTTCTTCATAAAGCTATTCGCGAAGAAGCGGAAAATGCACCTTTGTTTGCTTATTTAAAACATTCAATCGAATGGCTAGATGAATGTAACCAAGGCTTTTCTAATTTTCATTTAGTGTTTTTGATGAGGCTTTCTCGCTTTTTGGGACTTTATCCTAACACGGAAGATTATCATCAAGGAGATTATTTTGATTTGATGAATGCTTGCTTTTCTTCTTCTAAACCTTTTCATAATTCTTATATTAAACCTGAAGAGGCTGCGAAACTTATTCAACTGATGCGAATGAATTACGAGACGATGAATTTATTCAAAATGAGTAGGGAGGAACGAAATCGTTGTCTTTCTATTATCAATGATTATTATCGACTTCATCTACCCGAATTCCCGGTATTAAAGTCGGTTGGAGTACTTCAAGAACTTTTTAACTAATAGGCTTAAGGTGAATAGATACGAGTATCGTTCGTTGAGAGCAAACTATCTTAAAATAAATATAAATCATACCTTATTTATTATGTAGAATAAAGCAATATTACTAACTTTGCAAACTAAATATTAAAATAGATAGTAAATGTCTGAAATAAAGAAAATTAAAACAGCTTTAATCTCGGTCTATCATAAAGAAGGCTTGGATGAAATCATTACTAAACTTCATCAAGAAGGCGTTGAATTTTTATCAACCGGGGGTACACGTCAGTTTATCGAATCTTTAGGCTTCCCTTGTAATGCTGTGGAAGATCTTACTTCTTACCCTTCTATTTTGGGCGGACGGGTAAAAACATTACACCCAAAGGTGTTTGGAGGAATCCTTTGTCGTAGAGAATTGGAACAAGACATTCAGCAAATAGAAAAATACGAAATACCGGAAATAGATTTAGTAATTGTAGATTTGTATCCTTTTGAGGCAACTGTTGCTTCGGGAGCAGATGAGGCTTCAATTATTGAGAAAATAGATATAGGTGGTATCTCGCTTATTCGTGCTGCTGCCAAAAATTATAATGATGTGGTAATTGTTGCTTCTCAAATGCAATACAAACCATTGTTAGATATGCTTATGGAGCATGGCGCAACTTCTTCTTTGGAAGAACGTCGTTGGATGGCGAAAGAAGCATTTGCTGTTTCATCTTATTACGATAGTGCAATCTTTAATTATTTTGACGGGCAAGACGGAACAGCTTTCCGTTCGGCAGTGAATGGAGAAAAGTTGCTTCGTTATGGTGAGAACCCTCATCAAAAAGGTTATTTCTATGGCAATTTAGACGATATTTTCGATCAAATTCATGGTAAGGAGATTTCTTATAATAACTTATTAGACATCAATGCGGCAGTAGATTTAATAGATGAATTCGAGGAAACCACGTTTGCTATATTAAAGCACAACAATGCTTGTGGTATTGCTTCTCGTCCCGAACTTATTGATGCATGGAAAGATGCTTTAGCCGGTGACCCGGTTTCTGCTTTTGGTGGTGTACTGATAACCAATGCGGCAATAGATAAAGAAACTGCGGAAGAAATAAACAAGATATTCTTTGAAGTAATCATTGCTCCGGATTATGATGTGGACGCATTGGAAATACTTGCTCAAAAGAAAAACCGTATCATTTTGGTACGTAAAGAAACAAAGGCAACAAAAAAACAATTCCGTTCATTATTGAATGGAGTATTGGTACAAGAAAAAGATTTAGATATAGAAACAACAGCCGATTTGAAGACTGTGACCTCAAAGGCTCCTACTGCTCAAGAAGTGGAAGATATGTTATTTGCAAATAAACTTGTGAAGAATAGCAAATCTAACTCAATAGTGTTGGCTAAAGGCAAACAATTATTGGCGAGTGGAGTAGGACAAACTTCTCGAGTGGATGCTTTAAAACAAGCAATTGAAAAAGCAAAATCTTTTGGATTCGACCTTCATGGTGCGGTAATGGCGTCAGATGCTTTCTTTCCTTTTCCCGATTGTGTGGAGATAGCAGACAAAGAAGGTGTTACGGCTGTTATTCAACCGGGCGGTTCTATAAAAGATGGATTGTCGTTCGATTATTGTAACCAGCATGGTGTATCGATGGTGGTGACCGGCGTTCGTCACTTTAAACATTAACTCTCAATTATCAACTAATTATGGGATTTTTCTCTTTCACTCAAGAAATAGCGATGGACCTTGGCACTGCCAATACCATCATCATTAGCAACGGTAAAATAGTTGTTGATGAACCATCCGTGGTCGCTTTAGATAGGCGTACCGACAAGATGATAGCAGTAGGTGATAAGGCTAAGCTGATGCACGAGAAGACGCACGATAATATCCGTACCATTCGTCCTTTAAGGGACGGAGTAATTGCGGATTTCTATGCTTGCGAACAAATGATGCGCGGATTGATTAAGATGGTAAACACAGGTAATCATCTGTTCTCTCCTTCTTTGCGTATGGTAATAGGTGTTCCTTCCGGTAGTACCGAAGTTGAGCTTCGTGCCGTACGTGATTCGGCAGAACATGCCGGAGGACGTGACGTGTATTTGTTGTATGAGCCAATGGCGGCTGCTATTGGTATTGGCATAGATGTTGAGGCTCCCGAAGGGAATATGATTGTTGATATAGGTGGTGGGTCTACCGAAATTGCAGTCATTTCGTTAGGCGGCATTGTTTCTAATAATTCTATCCGTATTGCAGGCGATGATTTCACCGCAGATATTCAAGAATATATGAGCCGTCAACATAATGTAAAGGTAGGTGAACGTATGGCTGAACGTATTAAAATTCACGTAGGTGCAGCTTTAACAGATTTAGAAGCGGATGCACCGGAAGATTATATTGTTCATGGACCAAATAGGATAACAGCTTTACCAATGGAGGTGCCTGTTTGTTATCAAGAGGTAGCTCATTGTTTAGAAAAGTCTATCGCAAAGATAGAAACGGCTATCCTTAGTGCGTTAGAACATACACCTCCCGAATTATACGCTGATATTGTGCACAATGGTATTTATCTTTCAGGAGGTGGAGCTTTGTTGCGTGGCTTAGATAAGCGTTTGACAGATAAGATTAATATACCTTTTCATATCGCAGAAGATCCGCTTCATTCTGTGGCGAAAGGAACGGGAGTTGCATTGAAGAATGTAGATAGATTCTCTTTCTTGATGCGTTAATAATGGTTTGACTATAAATGTTTGCCGTTTATAGTCAACCACTTTCATTCTTGGCTAAATGAAGAACTTATTAAACTTTCTGATTAAATATAGCTATTGGTTTCTCTTCTTTTTTTTAGAGATAGGCTGTTTTGTTCTATTATTCCGATTTAATAGCTATCAAGGAAGTGTTTACTTTACTTCTGCTAATCAAGTGGTAGGAAAGATATACGAAGTGTCGGGTGGCATCACTTCGTATTTTCATTTAAAATCGGTTAACAACGATTTGGTCGATAAAACTATTAAGCTGGAACAACAAGTTGAAATGCTGCAAAAAGCTTTCTTGAAGGTATTGAAAGATTCTGCCGCTGTTCCCGACTTGAAAGATTCCGTGCTTTCCGACTATATAGTCTTAAAAGCAAATGTGATTGATAATAGCCTTAATAAGTCGAACAATTACATTACATTGAACAAAGGGTCCAAAGATGGAATTCGTCCGGATATGGGAGTGTTGAATGGAAATGGAATTGTTGGAATTGTGTATATGACTTCCCCACATTATTCTGTTGTTATATCTTTATTGAACAGTAAATCAAATATAAGTTGTAAGATTAAAAAGAGTAAATACTTTGGCTATTTGAAGTGGGAAGGTGGTGACTCGGAATTTGCTTATCTCAAAGATCTTCCTCGTCACGCGAAGTTAGCTTTAGGAGATACGGTGGTAACAAGTGGATTTTCGGCTGTTTTTCCTTCAGATATGATGGTAGGTACAATAAATAAGCTTTCTGATTCTCATGATGGATTGTCGTATTTGTTGAAAGTGAAGTTATCTGCGGACTTTGGGCAGTTGGATGATGTGCGAGTTATTTCGAAAAATAATCGTAGCGAATTGCAAGAGCTGGAAAGGAGGGCAAAGAAATGATCACTGCCTATATAAAGAGGATAGAATGGTTCGTTGGATTAGTGTTGCTCCAAGTATTGGTGCTAAACAATATACATCTGCTAGGTTATGCCACTCCGTTTCTATATGTTTATTTTATATTGAAACTCAATTCTGGCATTTCACGAAACGAATTGATGCTTTGGGCTTTCTTTTTAGGATTGATTGTCGATGTCTTTTCCAATACGCCCGGAATGAATGCGGCGGCATTGGTCTTGTTGGCTTTTGTACGCCCAACCATTCTTCAATTGTTTTCTCCCCGTGACGTTTTCGATGATATGGAGCCCTCTTTTAAAACAATGGGTGTTGGCTCCTTTATAAGGTACACGATAGTGTGTGTAATACTTCATCATGCAACATTGTTGACTATTGAGTCTTTTTCATTCTTCAGCCTACCTGTTTTATTATTAAAAATAGTGCTGAGTGCCGGATTAACTGTTTTGTGTATTATAGCAATAGAAGGGATTAAAAAATAGAAAGTGTCTAAAGATTATACGTTAGAAAAGCGGAAATATATGATTGGAGGAATAGCCGTAGTGATAGTGCTTATCTTCCTCATACGTTTATTTGTTCTTCAAATATTGACGGATGATTATAAGAAAAATGCTGATAGTAACGCTTTTCTCAATAAGATACAGTATCCTTCTCGAGGAGTTATTTACGATCGCAAGGGCAGGTTGCTAGTGTATAATCAGCCGGCTTATGATCTTACGGTGGTGATGAAAGAAGCGGAACATCTAGATACATTGGATTTCTGTCAATCATTGAATATTACTAAAGAATACTTCATAAAACGGATGGGAGAGATTAAAAACCGTAGGCTTAATCCCGGATATTCGCGCTATACCCCTCAGTTGTTTATTACCCAACTTCCTGCGGAAGATTGTGGCGTGTTTCAAGAAAAACTTTTTAAGTTTCCCGGTTTCGATATGCAAAGGCGTACTATTCGACAAT
Source organism: Bacteroidaceae bacterium (assembly GCA_036655555.1). Taxonomy (GTDB): domain Bacteria; phylum Bacteroidota; class Bacteroidia; order Bacteroidales; family Bacteroidaceae; genus Bacteroides. The sequence goes on from JAVVPX010000059.1 coordinate 9,205, forward strand.
ATTCTTATAATTCGGCGGCGCACGTATTAGGAGATATAGCAGAAGTATCGGTCTATGATATGGAGGAAGATGAATATTATTTGAGGGGTGACTATATTGGGAAGCAAGGAGTGGAACGTTCTTATGAGAAACAGTTAAGAGGGAAGAAAGGGGTGGAGATATTACTCCGGGATGCTCATGGACGTATTCAAGGAAAGTATATGAACGGGAAGTTTGATAAAATACCCGTGCCGGGCAAAAACTTAACTCTAGGCTTAGATATGGAACTGCAAATGCTTGGCGAGAGATTAATGAAAGGGAAGATAGGTAGTATAGTAGCAATAGAACCGGCAACAGGAGAGATTCTTTGTATGGTTTCTGCGCCTAACTTCGACCCTCGAATCATGTTGGGACGGCAACGAGGCAAGAATCATGCTTTATTGGAACGAAATCCTCAAAAACCTTTGCTTAACCGTTCGTTAATGGGTTCTTATCCTCCGGGCTCTACTTTTAAAACAGCTCAAGGATTAGCCTTTTTGCAGGAAGGAATCATTGTGCCCGAAACGCCTTTTCCCTGTTATCATGGCTTCGTTCACGCCGGATTGCGAGTAGGTTGTCATGCTCATGCAGCTCCTTTGTCTCTGATTCCTGCTATTGCTACTTCTTGTAATTCCTATTTTTGCTGGGGTTTGTATCGAATGATGGGCGCAAAAAAGTACGGTTCTCCGCAAAAGGCCATGACTGTATGGAAAGACCACATGGTATCGATGGGTTTTGGCTATAAGTTAGGAGTAGATTTGCCCGGAGAGAAACGTGGATTAATACCCAATGCTCAGTTTTATGATAAGGCATATAGAGGTTCATGGAATGGGCTGACTGTTATCAGTATTGCTATTGGACAAGGAGAAGTGCTGTTGACTCCTTTGCAAATTGCCAATTTGGGAGCTACTATTGCCAATAGAGGTTATTTTATGACTCCGCACGTTGTGGGTAAAGTAGAAGGCGAACCTTTGGACAGTCTTTACAGATTTCCACGTTATACAACGGTGGAGAAGAAACATTATGAAGAGATAGTGACGGGAATGAGAGCAGCGGTAGTAGGAGGAACTTGTCATGCTGCCAATATTCCCGGGATAGAAGTATGTGGAAAGACGGGAACTGCTCAGAATAGAGGGCATGACCATTCTGCATTTATGGGTTTTGCGCCAATGAATAACCCAAAGATAGCGATTGCTGTATATGTAGAGAATGGAGGTTTTGGTGCTGTGTACGGAGTGCCTATTGGTTCGCTGTTGATGGAGAAGTATTTGAAAGGGAAACTTTCGGAAGGAAGTGAGTTGAAAGCGGAAGAAATTAGTAATCGAACAATAGAGTATGGAACTCAGGGGCGTTAGTGTTTGGAAATCGGTTGACTGGACTACTATCTTTATCTATTTGATATTGGTCATTTACGGATGGTTTAGCGTCTGCGGAGCAAGCTATGACTATGGTGAAACTGATTTTTTTAGTTTTGCTAGTCGCTCGGGCAAGCAACTAATATGGATACTCTGTTCTTTTGGACTTGGGTTTGTGCTACTGATGCTCGAAGATAGGGTTTACGATATGTTTTCTTATGTTGCCTATATAGGCATGATGTTGCTGCTTTTGCTTACTATATTTATTGCTCCCGATGTCAAAGGTTCTCGTTCGTGGTTGCAATTAGGACCTGTTAGTCTTCAACCCGCTGAGTTTGCTAAGTTTGCCACTGCGTTGGCTTTAGCTAAATATATGAATTCTTATTCTTTCAATATTGGCAAATGGAGGAATATATTGATGCTTGCGCTTTTTATCTTATTGCCGATGGGGCTAATTATTATGCAGAAAGAAACCGGATCGGCTTTGGTCTATTTGGCATTCTTCTTTATGCTCTATCGAGAGGGAATGCCCGGAGTAGTACTCTTTTCCGGAGTTTGCGCAATTGTTTATTTCATTGTCTGTATACGTTTCGAAGAAGTAATGATTGGGCTTACTCCAACTCCTGTGGGCGAGTTTGCCGTGCTGTCGTTGATACTCTTTTTTGCCGGATGTATGGTATGGACGTATTGTCATAAAATAGAGGCGGTACGAAACATTATTGTAGTAAGTCTTGCGACAACTGTTTTAGGTATTATTGTGTCTCATTTCATTTTCCCATTTAATGTTGTTTGGCTCCAATGGATACTTTGTGCTGCCTTGATAGGTTATCTTTTCTATTTGTCATTAAGCGAAAGGAATAAAAAATATGCTTTTATCGCTATATTTTCTATCTGTTCCATCGCATTTTTATATTCAGGCAATTATGTGTTTAATAGGGTGCTTGAACCTCATCAGCAGATACGTATAAAGGTTGTTTTGGGTATGGAAGAAGACCTTGCCGGAGCAGGCTATAATGTTAATCAGTCGAAGATAGCGATTGGTTCGGGCGGATTTAGTGGAAAAGGATTTTTGAACGGAACTCAAACAAAACTCAAATATGTGCCCGAACAAGATACCGACTTTATTTTTTGTACTGTGGGCGAAGAACAAGGTTTTCTAGGAGCATCGGCTGTTTTGCTACTCTATTTGGCTTTTATTTTACGATTGATAGTTCTTTCTGAGCGGCAACACGATACTTTTGGACGAGTGTACGGCTATTCTTTGGTGAGTATTTTCCTCTTTCATCTATTTATTAATGTAGGGATGGTGCTCGGTTTAGCACCTGTAATAGGTATTCCTCTTCCTTTTTTTAGCTATGGTGGTTCTTCTCTTTGGGGATTTACGTTATTATTATTTATTTTCCTAAGGATAGACGCTGCCCGCAAATAATATCATTTACTTCAGGATGAAGGCATTTAAAAGTTCTGAAACGGTAAAAATTGAGTGCTAAAAATCGAGATATAGATATATTCGGCCTCTATTTAGGCTAAAAAGTGTGTTTATTATTGTTAAATTTGAATATTTTGATCGTTTTAGCTCCAAAAACGGCTCTTTTTAGATGCAAAAAGTGGTTTATAAATCAGTACTTTTTTAGACCTGATGTCCGTTATATTGTAATACATACTTATACTAATAATGCGATATAACAGTCTATAAACTGATTATAGTATACACAATTTTTTGTGTTTTGACGTGTTGCAGATACTTATCTGCAACGTATCTGCAACGGTATCTGCAACAGACTTAAATGGCTGTTTATTAGTTAATTGAAAGCAATGTGTTGCAGATGGCAGATAAAATTCATTTTTAAACTATGGGAGGTGATAGCCTAAAAAGTCTTCCCTATTATTTTTAAAATAAATAGTATTATTTCAAAAGTCTTCAGTATTATTTCTACACTTTTCAAAAAGTTTAGCTAAAATATTTTTTGAGAGAAAAGAATGTAATTATTTGCGTGAAAATTGTTAATCTCCAAGAATATCATGTGACCCAATATTATCGTTCTACACGTATCGAGTAAGTTTATTCTCTTAATGGCAGAACTTAAACTTAGTTCAAAAAAGAAGCGAGGCTGTCTAAAAATCACTTTTTAAACAGCCTCGCTATCTTTTATATTGTTACTTTTTTACTTCTTAGGTTTCCGTCTTGCCCAACCTTCTTCGCCGAAGTTTGGTTCTTCGCCTCGGAAACCTTCTTTTGAGGATTCCTTTTTAGGACCACGCTTAGAGCTATATCCGCGTTCTTCTCTGCTTGGACGACCGTTTGGACGACCGGCTGCCGGTCTGCCTTTGGAATAAGAGGAGGAAGAGGAAAAAGAAGGAGATCTTCTTTCTGTTCTAGGCTCATCTCCTGCTATTTCTACCGAAAGTTTGCGACCGTTGATGCTTTGTTTGCAAAGACCTTCTATCACTACCGATGCGTCTGCGCTTTCTACTTCGAAGAACGAGAAACTTTTGAGTAAGTCTATTTTGCCTATCTGTATTCGTTTATGCAAGCTATGATTAATAAGCTCAATTAATTGGTTCGGGTAGAAACCGTCAGTCTTACCTGCGTTTATAAACAAACGAGTGTAGCCCGGTTCTGCTTTGCGAGTTAGTTTCTCTTTAGAGTTGCCATGTTCGCGAGGTTCTCTGCCTTCTCTTTCTCCACGCATATCCGTAGGAGATTCTATCTCTTTGGCGTGGCTGTAGTATTCGAGGAATCGATTGAACTCCAATGATACCATTCGTTTGATAAGGTCTTCTTTGCTCAACCATTCCAATTTGCGATAAATATCGGGTAAGAAGGCTTCAATCTCTTCTTCATTAACCTGTACCTTTTCTACTTCGTCAATTACCTTTATTAATTGTTTTTCGCAAATTTGATGTCCGGTAGGCATTTCTCCTACAATGAATTTTTTGCCGATGCTGCGTTCTATATCGCGCATCTTCCCTTTTTCGCGCATATTGATGATTGAAATAGAAGTTCCGGTCTTTCCCGCACGTCCGGTACGTCCGCTACGGTGGGTATAAGATTCGGTATCATCAGGCAATCCGTAGTTAATAACGTGAGTTAAGTCGTCTACGTCCAATCCTCGAGCAGCTACGTCGGTAGCAACTAATAATTGTAGGTGGCGCATACGAAACTTTTGCATCACGGCATCTCGTTGTTGCTGCGAAAGCTCTCCATGAAGAGAGTCAGCATCGTAACCGTCTTGAATTAGCTTATCGGCAATTTCTTGCGTTTCTTTACGAGTACGGCAGAAGATGATTCCATATATTTGAGGATAGTAATCAGCGATACGCTTAAGTGCTAGGTATTTATCTTTGGCGTGTACCATATAATAAACGTGTTTCACGTTTTTGGTACCTTCGTTCTTGGTTCCGATAGTAATCTCTTTAGCATTGTTTAGATACTTCTTTGAGATGCGTGTTATTTCGGGGGACATGGTTGCAGAGAACATCAACGTGTTTCTGTCTTCGGGAACTTGTTCCAAAATGGCATTTATACTGTCGGTAAAGCCCATGTTGAGCATTTCGTCTGCTTCGTCCATTACTACGTCGTGAACGGTAGCTAACTTCACGGTTCTCCGCTCCATTAAATCCAATAAACGTCCGGGAGTCGCTACTATAATATGCACACCATTCTTGAGACTTTTGATTTGGCTTTCGATAGACGAACCGCCATAAACGGGAAGGACTTTAAGCCCATCTACGTATTTTGAATAATCATTAAGGTCTCCTGCTATTTGCAAACATAATTCGCGAGTAGGGCACAATATAAGTGCTTGAGGATAACGATTCTTAACAATAACTTTTTGTATGAGAGGCAGTCCAAATGCTGCCGTCTTACCTGTTCCTGTTTGAGCAAGAGCTACTACATCATTGCCATTTCCCAACAAATAGGGGATTACTTCTTCTTGTACGGGCATGGGATTCTCGTATCCCATTTCTTCAATTGCTTTAAGTATCTCCGGGGAAACGCCTAACTCTTTAAATGTCTTCATTTATTCAAATATCTATTTATGCGGCAAAGATACGTATAAGTTTATTAGCATTAACGAGTTGTGTCATATATTTTAAAGCAATTGAACTTAAATATTGTTATTTCAACAGTATTGCTTTCAGCTTGTTAGTCTCTTTTTGAGAAAGTTTTATTCCTTTTTTAAGGTAACAAGGGATACCTCCGTATTCTTTTATTGCCTCTTCTTTTGCTGCGTTTAAGAAGTCTTCTTGAGCCGAAAACAAAGTAGTAATACCTTCTTGTGCATTTACAGGAAGACTGTAAGCGTATTGTGAAGCCTTGGGTATATTGAAGTAATTGTTGCTCAATCGATAATCTTCCATGATAGTTTCTTCGTCAATGCCTAAGGAGGAGAGTATGAGCGCTGTTACCACTCCTGTTCTACCTTTTCCCGAAGTGCAATGAATAACAATGGGGTAGCACTCTTTCTTTTGCAAAATATTGAATATTTCCTTAAACTCTTTGGTGTTTTGATGAATGATTTCTTTATTCATCTCTTCTATAGATTTATAAAGAGTGTCTGCGCCCATCTTGCCTTCTTTAAGTTGCTGTAAGATGTTTTGCATATTCCCGGTAGCAATGGGTATATGTATGACGTTGAATCCGGATTGAAGTGAAGAGATATTGGTACGTTCAGATGCTTCACGCAAATCGATAATAGTGCGGATCCCTATATTTTTTAGTTCCTTATAAGAACATAGGTCTAGATTGTCAATTTGTGCTGAACGGTAAAGCATTCCCCATCGGATGATTTTGCCATTCTCTGTTTTGTATCCTCCTATATCACGGAAGTTTTGTACGCCGGGGATATTGATATTCCTATTTGCAATCTCTACCCTATATTTATCATTGAACACCATTAGATAATAAAATCTTTTTGATGGATCGTTGGTAACAACCGTCATCCGTTGGTCACAGATGTTTGCTGAGGCTATAGGTGTGTTTTCTT
>JAVVPX010000060.1:0-15433 GCA_036655555.1 Bacteroidaceae bacterium
CATCAGCGGATGGTAAGCACGGAAAGTATCCCACAGAGAGAATATCGTATAAATAGGCTTAGTCACATCTCCTTGATGAGACTTTAAATCCATACCCAAATAACGTCCATCGGCATCAGTAAACAAATTAGGTTGTATGCCTGTATGATAAAGCGCAGTATAAAAAATAGTCTTTTGATTCTTGTCCGTCGTCTCAATATCTATCTTTGCAAGATATTCGTTCCATGCTTTAGTGGCTTGTGCACGCACTCCTTCAAAGTCCCATTCCGGAATTTCCGATTCTACATTAAGCTTTGCACCATCCATATCTACAGCCGATATTCCAACTTTAGCAAACACTTGTTCGTTAGCTTTAGTATCAAAATGAAGCAATACTTTAGCCGTAGGCAACAACTTACCTCCTTTGTCTAAAGCCATAGAATCGGTTATTAAAGTGTAAGTAAAAGGCTTGGAGAACTTAGCATAAAAATTTATATATTGGTCGAATGCCCAAAACGCAGTCTTCTTTCTTCCGCGTATTTCAGTATTACTAATTACTTCCAACTCCATATTCTCATTCTTCTGATGCTGCAGGCTATAGTCTAAATCAAGAATAAATCCGGACTCTTTACTCTCGGGGAAAGTATAACGATGAATAGCGGCTCGCTTTGTTGCGGTAAGTTCTGCCTTCACTTGATAACGGTCGAGCATTACAGAATAATATCCCGGCGTAGCTACTTCATTCTTGTGCGAGAAAGGCGAAGCATAAGCCATTTGTTGACTTTCAGTTCCCATCGCATGATAATCTTGCTTCCCGGTAGTAGGCATTAACAATACATCTCCATAGTCGCCGCAACCGGTTCCATTTAAATGGGTATGCGAGAATCCGTTAATAGTACTATCCGGATAATAATAACCGGAACAAGCGTCCCATTGATAAATTCGAGTATCAGGACTAGGTTGAATCATTCCATTAGGCACCACAGCACCGGGGAAAGTATGTCCATGCCCACCTGTACCGATAAACGGATTTACATAGTCAACGTAATTTTGAGTAGAAGATGTCACAGATGAACAAGCGGAAAAGCCCAATAACAACGAGCATCCCCAAAATGCGGTAAGTAGTTTCATATTTCAGTATTTATTTATCGTATATCTAACTATTTCTTTTTCTTATTTACTCCCTTAAGCAACTCTCGATGGAAACGCATTTCAGCGTGTTGCACCTTATATAGTTGTTTCGCAGAAAGAATCTTTCGGAACTGTTTGTAATACTCTTTTTCTATTTCGTCTACCCTAATTCGATTATCTAATGTGGTTTCAATAATATTATCGTATTGAGCTTCTGTTGTTGCGGGATCTTTCCCCTTCTTTCTTAAATTCCATGAGTTATCGTTTAATGCTTTCTTCTCATTTTGCATTTCAAAATATACGGGAAAAAACTTAGCAGCATCTTCTTTTGTCAAACCTGCTTTTTGAGTAATAAAAGCTTCTTGCTTTGCACGGAACTCTGCCGGTGTCAAACGTTCGCCTCTAGGTGGTTGTGCCCAAGAAAGTGAGTTTGAGCAAATAACCAATAGTATAATAATTATTTTCTTCATTGTCTTTATTCTTTTAATTATAGTTATTTTCAGCATCAGTTAGATATTCATATATAGCATAATCATCCATCATCGAATGGTCTAGGATAGTTTCAATATATTCATCCGTAACTTGGTCGTTATCCATATTGGTAACCGTGTTCACAGGTCCTTTATCGCCCGAAGTTAAATCTATCATCACTCGAATAGAAAATAACATTCCGGCAAACATTGCCGCCATATATATCCATGGCTTCACTCTCTGCCACATCGGCACAGTCATTTCCTCTTCTATTATTTCTTCTTTTTCGGGAAGCTTATTCATAATTTCCTTCGTAAGATTGTCGAAGTAGCCTTCGGGTACGGTAAACTTATTTTCATTTCCGCATTTCATTCTTATTTCGTCTTCCTCTTTCATGGTTGTTCCTTTTTATCTTTATTAGACATCAATCTTTTTAAAAGGTTTAAAAAGATTCTTTTAAATATTTCTCTATTTTCTTCACTGCATGATGATAAGATGCTTTTAATGCTCCTACCGACGTACCGAATATCTCGGACATCTCCTCATACTTCATCTCTTGATAATACTTTAAGTTAAACACCATCCGTTGCTTTTCAGGCAAAGTGATAAGTGCTTTTTGCAAAAGTTTCTGGGTTTCATCTCCCGAGAAGTAAGGGTCTCCTTCCAATCTATTCACCATTTCAGCTTCAGCAGCATCAATAGACACCGTGTTTGAAGTACGTTGCTTATTGAGAAAAGTGAGACATTCGTTGAGCGCAATACGATAGAGCCAAGTAGAAAGCTTCGCCTCTGCCCGAAAGTAATCGATGCTCAACCATGCTTTGATAAAAGTATTTTGCAAAAGGTCGTTAGCATCATCATGTGAGAGCACTATCCGTCTAATTTGCCAATAGAGTTGTTCGCTGTATTGGGCAACAATATGAGAAAAGCCCTCCTTCTGTGTCTCTTTCTTTTGTAATAAATCTAATATCTCTTTCTCATTGTGAGAGTCCATAGAGTCGTTTTTTGTTAGTTAATTCAACTTATCCAAAGCTTCCAGCAATGGTGGGTCGAACACATAAGTATCTTCGCAATATTTCAGTTTTCCATCTTTAGACAAGTACATCGTATAATAATCTAGGAAGACAGGAATATATTCTTTTAAACTGTAATATTTCAATTCTTGATAATCCTCCCTCTTAGTTATCTTTTTACCTCTTTCACTCAATGCCGGCAAATCCATCGCTGTACGAATGCGGTCAACAGTTAGTTCATCTTTTTCTTTGAGCAGAAAAGAAGCAAAGTTTAAAGGTTGCTCTAGTCTGACACAGCCATGACTAACACCTCTTCTTTCACGCAGAAACGAACTTTTCATAGGCGTATCGTGCAGATAAACATCGTGAATATTAGGGAATCGAAAGATAATCCGCCCCAATGAATTACCTTCTTTATTATCTTGCTTCACCTCAAAAGGCGGATATCCTTTATAAGAATTCCACGAAACAGCGTGTGGGTCTACTTGCATACCCGCTTTATCATACACTTTCATGTTGTTTTTTGTAAAGTAAGCAGTATCTCGACAATAAGCAGGTATAATCTCTTTCTTAATAATTGTCTTAGGCACATTCCAATACGGATTCATTTCAATATAACGAATAGAGCTTGCCAATAAAGGCGTTTTATGCCTTGCCGAGCCACAACAAATGCGCATTTCGAGCATCGAATCGGCGGTCACATCTATTGCCTGCAACATATAAGCAGCCACATTTACTTGTATATATCTATTTGTTTTCTCTCTCTGAGTTTGCCAACGTAGCCTTTCCATATTGATACGCAAACAATTACTCATCTTTAACAGACTGTCTACAACGACAGAAGATTGAGTAGACATTACTTTTCTTAGAGAATCTATATGAATGTATTCTCTTTGCAGACGGCAATAGAACTCACCTTTAGGCTGTACTTCGGAAAGAAATGCCGGCATCTCTTCATCACTGATAGAACGAAGTATTTTCTCAGCAATTTCTCTATTACAGACTTTGAGAGGAATATTATAAAGTTTCTTTTTCTTTATTTTCTTTTTAGCTTCTTCAGGAGTGAGTTCCAAGCCCGGTTCGAGTTCTTCGTCCTCCAACTTATTCAATATTGGATGTGGTGAAATAAATCCATAACTCAACCCACACACATAATCAATATATGCCTTTGTTAAGTCATGCTCCAATTCCGCCAACATCATATTAATATTCTTCCCTTCTTGAATTTCCAATTTACGCAACTGTTTGAGGTTCGTTTCTATCTTAGACGTACCAAACCTATCTGGGTTTAATCCGTGAATAGTAGAATGATGAAGATAAGAAAGAAAAAGATAAATTCGAGTACTATCCGAGGCTTGATTAATCCAAAGGAAAGGATTGTCTTTGGCAAGATAATATGCCGTTATAGCAGAATCTTGCGCAGTAGTATCTACCGAATGCTTATTCCATTGGTTTAATTGATTATATATCTCATCTTTATTAATGGCGAAATTAGGATTAGACAGAGCTTTCCCAGCCGCTAAAGAAAGAAAGTCCGTAGGTGCCTTCTCTTTTTTCAGCCATTGACAACTGCACAATAGTGCCAATAATACAGCTATGTGTAGTAAACGCTTTATAATATACTTTTTTAGATAGACAATGCCCTTAGTACATTAACTAATTCTCTGTCTATTGGTTTATCATTCTTTATTGCTTTTACGAATGGGACATATACTACTTGATCGTGATCTATACCAACCATCACATTACGTTGTCCTTCGAGAATGGCGTCAATACTTGCTTTTCCTAAACGACTAGCTAGTATTCTATCGTGAGCCGTAGGACTACCTCCTCGTTGTAAATGTCCTAAAATTGTTACTCGCACATCGTATTGAGGATATTCGTTCTTTACACGTTCGGCATAATGCATAGCTCCTCCGGTAAGTTCACTTTCGGCAACAAGCACAATACTACTATTTTTAGATTTGCGATAGCCACTTTTAATAAACTCTTCTAATTGGTCTACTTCCGTACTAAATTCAGGAATAATAGCAGCTTCTGCACCCGAAGCTATTGCTCCATTCAAAGCAAGGAAGCCGGCATCTCGTCCCATCACTTCAACAAAGAAAAGACGTTCATGAGAAGTAGCCGTGTCTCTTATCTTATCCACCGCATCAAGAATTGTGTTAAGTGCCGTATCATATCCAATAGTTGTGTCTGTACCGTATAAATCATTATCAATTGTTCCCGGCAATCCGATACAAGGTATATCATATTCTTGAGCAAATACGCGTGCGCCGGTTAACGAACCGTCTCCACCAATCACGACTAAAGCATCGATACCCTCTCTAATCATTGTTTCGTGGGCAATTTGTCGTCCTTCGGGAGTAGCAAATTCTTTGCAACGAGCAGTCTTTAAGATAGTTCCTCCCAATTGAATAATGTTACTTACATTCTGACTTTTAAACTCTTGTATTTCACCGGTAATAAGTCCTTTGTACCCTCTATATATACCTTTTACTCTTAAATCGTTGTAGATAGCAGCGCGAGTAACAGCGCGAATGGCTGCATTCATTCCGGGAGCATCCCCACCTGAAGTTAAAATTCCAATGCATTTTACAGTTGCCATATAACTTTATGTTTATGATTGAACTGCAAAGATAATAAATTCTCAAAGGAAAAACGTTCCTCGACCTATAATCTACTATTTCGTCTAATAAAGAACGTTAACGTCCTCCGGTTATTAGTTGTGTAAAACGAGGTAAATATTTCTTCAACACATAGTATAATGCCAAACCTAACAAAATGGTAAGACATGAGCAGAAGAAATACATAAAAACAAGCATAGCGTCTGTTACCGGATACAATAATTTAAAAAGAGACTTCCAAATAAAAAGTAATGCCATATTATGATAAGCATAAACGAAAAAACTTGCTCCTGCAAGAAAAGCATTAACCTTCCATCTTCCTCTACTTATGAAATAAGCCGAAAGAGTAATAGCAAACACCATTCCTACAAGTATCTGGGCGGAATATATGTATTTGCCCCATTCGTATTGAGTAGAGAGCAAATCTCCTATAACAAATACAGGATAGATAAAAATAACCCATGGGAAAAGGGGTTTCATATCTGTCACAAAGTTACGTTTATGAATGCTAAAATAGGCACCAACAGAGAAGAAGAATATTACGCCAATATCAAATCCGGGTAGTGAGAACCAACAATTAAAGAACCAAAGAGTTCCAAAGATAAAAAGAATATATTGCCGAAGATATTTTAGAAGTAGAAAGATAATAGGAGAAAATATCATTACTACCATCAAATCACGGAGAAACCATAGTTGCATACAAATAGGTCTCCCCAAATCAATAGCATAAAAAGAATTTATCCAATCAACAAAAGTATAATTTTGAATCAATAGATGCGCTCCGGACATTAAATGAGGAAAAATCAGACTGGTCAAGAAGAGAATAAAGATAACTTCTAAATTCCAAAATAAATAAGGAATCAAAAGAGTCTTACCACGCTTCTTTATTTTATTACCATAACTTGAGAATGTAAAGTCTGACTTATAGAAAAACAAAAATCCCGAGAAGAAAAAGAGAAGAGGTACGGTTGTCCGAGCTAACACATCGGCAAAAAGATTAATCGTCCCTGTATAGTAAGGAAAATCTTCCGGATTCAACATATTCATGCCATTAAGCACTAATGAGCGGAAACTAGCATGAATCAGCACCACCCCTACTATGAGCGGAAAGCGTAGAAAAGTAATTACTTTAGATTGTAGTTCTTCGTCTTTCATCGTGTTCAATCAGCATTCTGTTCAAAGGGAATTATCGGTAAAGATGAGTATCTTTTCGGGCAAATAGCCACTTCTTATCCTCCATTCATTGGGGTAGAGATTGTTTGCTCTATTACCGATATTCTTCACAAAGCCGAGAGCTACACCTTTATACAGCAGAAGCACAAAGCCACGTGGAATATCCACATCTAATGTTATTGCTTCTTTTCGCAAATAAGCAATAGATTGTAAATAGGTAAGTTCCACACTCGGGAAAGCAGAAAGATTCAGTTCACTGCTCATTGCTAATGATTGATGAGGAAGAAGGTCTTTTCCCTTTATCTCTCCTACTACAACGCCTGCATAAACGATTCGCAAATTATCTTTCAATAATTCATATTCTTCTTGATGCACTTTAGCAAAAGCAACTACGTTATTTCCTTTGACCTCAAGCAAGTAATCTTGAGGATGAAGCAACCATTCTTTTGCTTGCTTAGGAACGATGGCAGGAGAATTGTTTTTCTTAGAAGAAGCTTTACGAAAATTCTCGCTTACTCCATCTATTTTGCGAAGGACAGCAAGAAAAAATCCCTCGCCACGTGTACGATGAGGTAAGAAATGAGCTACATGGAAATCTTCACCCAACAGATTGCCTACAATATTCCATTCTGCAGAAGTAGCAACGGGGAGAACTTCTGCACCTAGCTCTTCGCTTATCCAACGGACGTTTTCTTCGTCTTCTTTTGTATTGTAAGTACAGGTCGAATAGATGAGTATTCCTCCCGGCTTAAGACTATTCCAGACATCGGCAACAATACGACGTTGACGCTGATAACAGATATTCACATTATCTACGTTCCATTCTTCTATCGAGGCCGGGTCTTTACGAAACATTCCTTCGCCCGAACAAGGCACATCGGTCAAGATAACATCAAAGAAGTTCGTTAGGCGAGAGAAGTCCGAAGGATCATTGTTAGTGACCACCACATCGGGATGTCCCCATTTAATAATGTTCTCCGACAGCACTTGCGAACGATTACGTATCACCTCATTTGCTACCAATAAGCTACCTTCTGGAAGCATCGAACGAACATGAGTGGACTTTCCTCCGGGGGCTGCGCATAAATCTAACATCACAGAAGGCTTACATATATATTGTTTTAATGCCTGCTCCACAAACATTGACGAAGCTTCTTGCACATAATAGCAGCCGGCATGAAAAAGAGGATCGAACGTAAAAGTTAGTCGTTCATTTAAATAATATCCATCGGCGCACCAAGGAACAGCATTTAAGTGCTGACAATTAAAAAGCTGAGAAGGCATCTTTCGGTTAATGCGAACGCTCACCGGAGAATCTTCGTTCAAAGCCTTTTCTAATAGTGCATATTCCACATCACCCAATAATTTCTTCGTCTGTTCCACAAAAGCACTAGGCAACAACAATTCCTTATCCATATTTTATGGTTCTATATAAGTTTATTATTTTAGCAGCAATCCTATTGAGAGAAGTATTCCCATCAACAACATATTGCGAGATGTTTCGCCAAGAATACTATTAAGTTCCTTTCCCTTATGTATTTTCACCATTCTTTGCCATGTACGAAAATGAGGAATCAGATAAAATTGAGGAAGAAGCGCAGCCCAAAGATGTCCATCTAGAGCAAAAAGCAAGCAAAGCCATGCAGCCAAAAGTCCTAGGGAAAGATAAAGATAGCGACCAAAAGGTTCTCCGAATCGGACTATAATAGTACGCTTCCCGCTTTGAGCATCGGTATCACGATCACGATAATTATTCACTACCAATAGAGTATCCACAATCAAACCGCATACCAACGCAGCAATAGTTGCATTCATAGTCCAATTACCCGCTTGTATGTAATAGGTAATACCAACAGGCACAAAACCGAAGAAGACTAACACCAATATATCTCCCCATCCATGATAAGAAAGCGGGTAAGGTCCGGAAGTATAAAGAAAAGCAAACAGCACGCACATCATCCCTATTGGAATCAATTCCCAGCCTGCATACAAAAGCAATAAAGAACCGATGGCACAAGCAATTAATAGAGTGACAATGATGCCTTTCTTCATAGCCGAAGGAGAAATCCAAGCTTGCGAACAAGCCCTTTTAGGTCCTAATCGATTGACTCCATCCGTACCTTTTAAAAAGTCGAAAAGGTCGTTGATAAAGTTTGCTGCCACCTGCATCAACGCTGCAAAGAGCAAACAAATAAGTGCCGGTTGCCACACAAACTTTCCGTCCATAGCCGCCAATGCACATCCAATCATTACAGGCGTCACTGCTCCCGCCAATGTTTTAGGTCGAGAGGCAAGTATCCATGCCTTCAGTGAATTCATTTTCATAACCAATATTCTTCTTTTTCAAATTATGGACAAAGGTAATTATTTAACTCGTTGGAAGAATTATTCAAACATATATTTAAGATTGGCAAATAAATTATTCGCTTTTTATACCTTTGCGAATAAGAATGCTTAAAACTATTATTTATGAAGCGATTTATTATTACATTAATTACCTATTATTTTGTGCAAATAGGATTTTCTCAGGAATCATCCTTCGCAAAGCTAGACACTTATCTCGAAACTTTAGCCCAAAATGATAAGTTTATGGGAACTGTTTGCGTGAGTAGAGATGGAAAAAACACCTATACAAAATCTGTGGGATTTTCTAATATTGAAGCTAAAATAAAAGCCAATCAAAATTCAATCTATAAGATAGGTTCCATTTCAAAAAGCTTCACTTCTACCATGATATTTCAAGCTATAGAGAAGGGAAAACTGACCTTATCGACCACATTAGATAAGTATTTCCCCACTATTAAAAATGCAGACAGTATAACTATCGACTACCTACTCAGTCATCGTAGTGGAATACACAATTTTACAGATAATAATTTCCCGTCGTGGAGTACAGAAACAAAGACTCGCAGTGAGTTATTAAAAATAATAGAGGACGGAGGCAGTGATTTTGCACCTAATAGCAAAGCCCAATACAGTAATTCAAACTATGTTTTACTATCCTATATTCTTGAAATTATTTACAATAAATCTTACTCGAAAATACTGCAAACAAACATAATTGCCCCTCTAAAACTTACCAACACTTCTTTTGGGAAGTTAGGCTCTAATTCGAACTGTAACTCATATAAATACTTTGATAAATGGAGAATTGAGCCAAACACCGACTCTTCTGTAACCATGGGAGCCGGCGGAATAATGTCGACTACAACTGATTTAAATATCTTTTTTCACGCATTGTTTAGCGGAAAGCTAATCTCACAAAACAGTCTTGTACAGATGAAAACAATAACAGACGGCTATGGCAGAGGATTGTTTCAGATACCGTTTGGTGCAAAAATAGGATATGGACATACAGGAGGAATAGATGGCTTTGCCTCTGTTTCTGTTTACTTCCCCGATGATCAAACAGCATACTCACTCACCTCTAACGGATCTAATTATATAATCAATGATATTTCAATAGCTACGTTAAGCGCTGTCTATAATAAGCCATTCGAAATACCGAATTTTGCGGTAGTTAATTATCTATCAGCAGACTTAGATAAATATCTAGGAGTATACTCATCGGAACAACTTCCTATTAAAATCACAATTAGCAAACGAGATAAAGTATTGGTGGCACAAGGTACCGGTCAATCATCATTCGATCTTAAAGCTTCGGCTGAAAACACTTTTAGATTCGATCAAGCAGGAATTATCATGATATTTGATCCCGGCAAAGAAACAATGATATTAAAACAGGGTGGTGGAACATTTCTAATGAAAAAAGAATAGCAGATATTGTTTATTTCTAAAATATTATAGAAGTTTTTTGGGAACAAAAGGTCGGCTTTGATGAAATAAATAATTACTGTAAAACGAAACATTTTCTACATATCACAATAAGCTCCCGACTTTACCTCTTGCAATGTAAAGTCGGGAGTTCATTTGTATAATTCTATTGTGCTTCGATAATCACTCTACGGTTAAAGGAAGGAGGAGTTAAGGTTTCTACGCCACCCTTGCCTACCGTGGTCAAGCGGTCTTTGTTAATACCCAACTTAACTAATGCTTCGCTAACTGCTTGTGCACGATCTTCGCTTAATTTCTTGTTCCATGCAGCACTTCCGGTATCACTGTCGGCATAACCGGTCAAGGTTAAGTTCAGGTTCGGATTCTTGTTCAACATACTAGCCAAAGCTTTCAAATTAACTTCAGAATGAAGAGGTAACTTAGCAGAACCTATTTCAAAGAAAACAGATTGAGGTGCTGCCGGAATTTCTTTTACCACTACGTTTTCGGTTACCACTTCGGTAGGTTGATTGGCTAATTGAGCTTTCAATTGTTTGTTTTGAGCTACTTGTTCCGCCAAAGCCGCGTTAATTAAATCCATTTGCGCCATAGAAAGTTGCATAATAGCGTTCACATCAGGCACATGTTTGAAACCTCTTTGCGGAAAATTATAAGCAAATCCTAAGCTTGCGCCTACCATAACATCAGCTCCCCGAGTGCCGGTCATGCCATCGAACTTACTTTCCACTAACATTCCGTTTAGTTCCAAATTTATAGCCCAAGAAGGTGACAAATGAAAGGTATTAATAATACCAAAGTTTGCAGCCAGAGACTGAGAACGTGGTTTATCGAAAGTATGAGTAAATCCGAATCCTAAATAAGGAACGAAATCGTACACACGGTCGGGATTGAATCCGGCAGCCATTGCACTCACATTGAAAAGGATGTCGCCATGTATGTTCATGTAGTTAAACTTTGACTTATAATATCCTTCAGAGTTACGACTACCATGTACATAATTGGATTCGGAATAGGAAAAAGATTTAGCTTGAACGCCACTAAATTGTAAACGCAACCCTAATCCCGGAGTAAACCATTTACCCAAAGATATATTAAAAGCAGGAGAAATACGATCTTTGAACTTACCAGCATCAAAGTTATTGCCAAAGAACACTTGCGCGCCTGCACCAAAATCCAAAAACCAATTATCAAAGAACTTGTTTGTCTCTACTTTATACTTGGAATCAGGTACTTCCATCACCTCTACACCTTCTTCTACCATCGTTGGCGAAGAGTTTTTAGAATTATAACCTCCCTGCGCATAAGTCACAGAAGATAAACCGGCTATCGCCAATGTGAACATTAATTTTTTCATACTCGATTCATTTAATTAATTGTTGTTTAGGTATTGATATACAAAATATACCTAAATAACATCAACTCAAATGAAATGTTCAAAGCAGTCTTTTTTTTATGTCACATTTATTCTCTCTTACCCGAAATTATACCGGAATCCATATCACTATTACTTATTCTCCTATCTTCGGTTTTGTACTTCACGCCCCAATCAAAATTCCACGAAAAGTTGAGCGTAACAATCCTCCCCATATCGTGAGAAAAACATTTAGAGTAACTAGAAACTAAATTCGACAGGTTTCGGGTATCTTGCAAATAATCTTTGGTAAATGGGTTTATCATTCCTAAACCAAGTCCCCACCGATTGGCATTATATCCTATATTGATTGTATGTAAAAGTTCTCCCCGCTCAACTGTTTCTCCCACAAGTCTATTTCTTCGTGTTTTACAATCTGCATACAAAGACCAATTCTCATAATTAACAAGCATAGATGCTTTCATATATAAGTTTGTATAGGTATGCACATAAATATTACCCTTGTTAATATAGCGGTCTATCCCCGAAGCTATTCTAAAGGATATATATTTTATCGGACGAATGTTTATATTTAAGTTAGCATAAAACTGCTGATTAGACTTTTGGTTCTCCTGCATTCGAATAAATTTGTCATTTTCCAAAAAGATACTTTCCATGATAGGTTTATCAACATAGGTATACCCGGCAAATAGATTAACAGACAATATCTTGTAATTAAAGAATGCCGTCAAGTTGTTGTTATAAGATGTATAAGATAATAAATCAGGGTTACCTCTTCTTATTTGAAAAGAATCGATAGCCTGCTCCACCATATTCATAGCTGCTAAACCGGGAGTATTGTTGGTTATATTTGCAGAATATTTAAGTTGTAAGTGGGAGTTTACTTTATAAAACGCCCTGAGCGTTGGTCTAAAAAGATAGCTTGTTGTAGATTTATCTCCTTGTTTGTTGTAAGTCCTCGTTGCACCTGCTCCCACAATAAAATTAAATCGTTTCCTATTTAATTGATATTCCAAATAAGCATAAGTTTCTGAGAATTTCATATTTACTTGCGAAACAACCGTTCCCATATAGGTGTTCTCCGTATAACTCTGAATATATTTTAGACCTCCGGATAGTTTAGATTTCTCGTACGACTTTTCGTATATTCCCTCTGCTATAAGTGAATTTTTACTACCTTTAATTTGCGAATTTTTCTCCGTCAAAGTCTGTCCATCTATTTGTTCTTGGTAATATCGGGATGTTTTGGTGGCAATGTGAGTGCCTACAACATTCAATATTAATACTTGCTTTTTCTTTAAAACTTGTTGATAATAGATATCAAGAGAAGGAGTATTTCCATAATCCGTGGATTTATCCGACACAGAAATAGGTAATTCGGAATCGGAAGAATAAATAGTGCCCACCCTATCCGTAAAATCATTTGGAATATTCTTATAATGATTCTTTAGGCGTATATTTAATGTATATCTATCAGCTTCCCGAAGATTATAGATTAAATCCAAATCTAATCCATGGTCTAGGTATTTAGTTGGCTCTCCTACCTCATGACGACTGATTATTTTATCAGAAAAAGTAAAAACATCCTCGTTTTCTCTCGTCCAATTTACTTTTCGGTAATCCCAACTTCCGTTTACGCCAAATGAAGACTTCTTATAATTATATTTGGTTGAAAAAGAATTATTGGAAACTCCCACCGAAGACAAAGCATTGTTTAAGTCCATCGATACATTTCCTCCCGATACCCTGCGACGTGTTATAAAATCTACAACGGCAGCAGCATTTCCATATCTTAAGCTCGGTTCATCGTGATATTCTATCTTTATGATTTCGTTTGGTTGAAGAGCAATAACTTCTTCTATTGGCACGGGTACTCCATTTAAATAGACAGCAGCAGTTCCCCCTTGAAGAGTTTCGATTGTTTTGTTTAATGTGTTTATTTGTAAGTTGGGTAATTGCATATTACGAAGTAAAATCAACCCATTACCGGAAATCTTTTTCTCCTCTAAAGAAGGAAACAATATTTTTTTGTCAATTTGTCCTATCACACGACTTGCTTTAACAGAAACATCGTGAAGAAGAATACTATTGGATTCCATAAAGATGGGATTCATCTCCAAATCACTTTTTAAATTAGGAATATTGATGAATATGTCCTTATAACCAATGTAAGAGATTGCCAGAATATAATTGTCCTTATTAATGTTTCGTATAATAAATTGTCCTTTATTATCGGTTGCCACTCCTTCAACGAATGCAGAATCTTGAGTCAACAGCCTAATATTGGCAGACACAATACTTTCTCTAGTGATTAAATCTAAAACACTTCCCGAAACAAGAGATTGAGCAATGGAATTAATGGAAAGAAATAAGAAAAGAATTAAAGAACATAATCTCATTTATAACTTATTTTGAAAGAAAAGGTATTGGCGGAACCGGAAACTGCCGGAGATTTAGAAGTTAAAGAGATACTTGTAAGTTGACGATCACTGTTGTACGCATAATCATAATTGTAATCTTTACTTTCCACTATGTTCTTACTTTTCTTTCCTAAAAGTTCTATCAACTGTGCATAAGTATTCATTACCAACAGATATTGAGGCCGTCTATCTATAAATTGAAGCAATGCGTTTAAGTCTATATTGCAATCATTCGACACTTTAGAAGCTGTATATTCACTATTGTACAATCCACCATCTTGATGAATGGACTTTAAGTTACCACCTTTCCATTCATAATTCAATTGAATATTATTGTTTATCATGGTATTACTCAAACATTTATCTTCGTAAGAATACAACATATATCCCATTTTGTTTGAATAACATCTACTATATCTACCTTTGCTTAATTTTCCTCCCACTTTTACATATTGCATATTTTCTTCAGAAGCAGCCACCACACTATAACTAATGCTATCTTCTGAATAATAGGTATAATTAACTTCTGTAACAGGCGAAGCTGTTTCTATCTTTATAAGTTGTCTTCGATCATTATAGACAAAGCGCATTGTTGTAGCCAATCTATATTCGTCGTTACCACCTTCAAAAACAGCTACCCTATCAATTAATTTAATTGGATCGGCATCATCACCACAAGAACTTGTTAAAACAAACGCACAAATAAAAGCTGCTGCTATATATACATTTTTTAGCTTATTCATAACACAATCTTTATTATTTCGTTATTACTGATGGGCAAAGTTAATAATTCCTACTATTATTCCTACTAAAATCCGTCCATAATCATACAATTCTTTCTCTTACAGCATATTTTATCTATTCAAATTCTCTATCAAAAAGATTCTCCGTATCTTTGCCCGTATGATAGATAGAAACGAACTACATAAGCGCAATAGACATAGCGCACCGTATGATTTCCCTAAGTTAATAGAAAGTTATCCCCCACTCGAACGGTTCACCGTACGCAACGAATACGGTACACTCACTATTGATTTTTTTAATCCATACGCAGTGAAGGCTCTTAATAAAGCTTTACTAATGAGCTATTATGGCATCACTTATTGGGATATACCCAAAGATTATCTATGTCCACCCATTCCCGGAAGAGCCGATCATATTCATTATATTGCTGATTTAATAGGATATTCATCGGGAGACGCAACAAGTCGGCGATGCTTAGATATCGGTGTGGGAGCTAATTGTATCTATCCCATTATTGGCTGTGCGGAATACGGATGGACATTTGTGGGAGCGGACATCAATCCTGTAGCTTTAGCTAACGCACGAAAGATTGCCACCTGCAATCCGTCTTTATCACATCACATAGAGCTACGGCTTCAACCCGAAAGTAAGTTTATCTTTAGGGGAATTATTAAGCCGGATGAATATTTCGATGTAACAATGTGTAAT
>JAVVPX010000061.1:0-15386 GCA_036655555.1 Bacteroidaceae bacterium
ATTTTGTCTTTTTCGGTTGTAACATAGTTTCCTAAAATTCAAATTCGTTTAGCGATTATTTTTCTTTCTTTTGAAGTTCTTGCCGCCGTTGCTTCCACTATTGTTTCCACGACTAGCCTCTTTGCTTTGAGTAAAGTTTGGCGCTAATTCTCTTTTGCCAAAAACCTCACCTCTACAAATCCAAACTTTTATTCCAAGAAGACCAACTTTAGTCAATGCTTCAGCATGACAATAGTCGATATCTGCTCTAAAAGTATGCAACGGAGTTCTTCCTTCCTTATACATTTCAGAACGAGCCATTTCAGCTCCATTCAAACGTCCTGAAATTTGCACCTTTATACCTTCTGCACCCATACGCATTGTGTTAGCGATAGCCATTTTAATGGCGCGGCGATAGGCAATTTTCCCTTCAACTTGGCGAGCGATATTGTTAGCTACGATAACAGCATCTAACTCTGGTCTTTTAACTTCAAAGATATTGATTTGAATATCTTTATCAGTTATTTTCTTCAACTCCTCTTTTAACTTATCAACTTCCTGACCACCCTTGCCAATAATAATACCTGGACGAGCTGTACAAACAGTTATAGTCACAAGCTTTAACGTACGTTCGATTACGATTCTTGATAGGCTAGCTTTAGCAAGTCTCGCAGTTAAATATTTACGAATTTTGCTGTCTTCAAGCAAAGAATCACCATAATCATTTCCACCATACCAATTGGAATCCCATCCTCTGATAATTCCTAAACGGTTACTTATTGGATTAACTTTTTGTCCCATTTAGCTTAATTTTGATCATCATTAGTACTCTTCGAATCAACAAACAGAGTCACATGGTTTGAACGTTTGCGAATTCTATATCCTCTCCCCTGTGGTGCCGGTCTCATTCTTTTGAGCATAGCCCCACAATCAACAAAAACTTCAGTTACAAATAGTTCACCACCCTCAGCTTTGCGCTCATTTTTCTGTTCCCAGTTAGCGATAGCAGAACGTAATAGTTTCTCTACTCTCGCAGCAGCCTCTTTTGAAGAAAACTTCAAAACGCCAAGAGCTCTATTCACTTCCATTCCACGTATCATATCTGTTACCAGACGCATTTTACGAGGAGAAGTAGGAACATTTTGCAACTTTGCAAAATACATGGTTTTAAGGGCTTCTTTTCTTTTGTCAGCCGATATCTTTTTTCTTGCTCCCATTATTTATTTACTTTATTATTTCAGATTAAATTCCTGTTAACGTTTTTTGTTACCGGCATGGCCTCTGAAAGTACGAGTTGGCGCAAATTCACCTAACTTATGCCCAACCATGTTTTCAGTAACATAAACAGGAATAAATTTATTTCCGTTATGAACTGCAATTGTATGTCCCACAAAATCAGGGGAAATCATTGAAGCTCTAGTCCAAGTTTTAACAACAACCTTCTTACCACTTTCATTCATGGCAAGCACTTTATTTTCAAGCTTGATATTAATATAAGGACCTTTTTTTAATGAACGACTCATAGTTTACTCAATTAATCAGATTACTTTTTACATCTCTCTATAATATACTTAGAAGATTGTTTCTTCGGTGCTCTTGTTTTCAAGCCCTTTGCGTACAATCCCTTGCGAGACCTTGGATGACCTCCTGAAGCGCGACCTTCACCACCACCCATTGGGTGATCAACCGGGTTCATTACAACACCACGGTTACGTGGACGACGTCCCAACCATCTTGAGCGACCAGCCTTACCTGAACGTTCCAATCCATGATCAGAATTACCCACGATACCAATCGTTGCTTTACAAGTACTAAGTATCTGTCTTACTTCTCCTGAAGGCAATTTAACTACACAATACTTGCCTTCTCTTGAGGTTAACTGAGCAAAATTACCAGCCGATCTA
Organism: Bacteroidaceae bacterium; assembly: GCA_036655555.1. GTDB lineage: Bacteria > Bacteroidota > Bacteroidia > Bacteroidales > Bacteroidaceae > Bacteroides. The sequence continues at coordinate 1,884 of JAVVPX010000061.1, forward strand.
ACCAAAGCTGCGCCTTGACCAGGACGTAATTCAATGTTGTGAATTACAGTACCAACCGGAATATTCTGTAAGGGAAGTGCATTACCAATCTCTGGCGCTGCAGTATCTCCTGACATTAAAGTATTACCTACTTGCAAACCATTAGGAGCAATAATATACCTTTTTTCACCATCAGCATAAAACAACAAAGCAATACGAGCCGAACGATTCGGATCGTATTCTATGGTTTTTACTACTGCAGGAACACCGTCTTTATTTCTCTTGAAATCGATTAGTCTTAATTTCTGTCTATGACCGCCACCAATATAGCGCATGGTCATTTTTCCTTCGCTATTGCGACCTCCAGAACAACGTTTTCCAAATACAAGAGACTTTTCTGGTACCGATGCAGTAATTTCCTCAAAAGTACCAATAATTTTATGTCTTTGCCCCGGTGTTGTGGGCTTAAATTTACGTACTGCCATTTTTTTTAAATATTGCTATAAAAATCAATAGTATCACCCTCTTTTAATGTTACAATTGCCTTTTTATAAGCATTTGTTCTTCCACTGATAACTCCAGCTTTTGTATAACGGCTTTTGTTCTTACCGGAATATTTCACTGTGTTAACATCAATCACGGCTACATTATACAAGGCCTCAATCGCACTCTTAATTTCCAATTTATTGGCTTCAGGACGTACAATAAAGCCGAAACGATTAAACTTTTCGGACATTGAAGTCATTTTTTCTGTAACCAACGGTTTAATAATAATTCCCATTATCTAAGCCTCCTTTTGTATTAAGATATTGTCGATAGCTGAAAGTGAACTTTCTGTAAGTACTAAAACTTTGGCGCCCAATACTTTATAAGTATTTAAGCTAGAAGCTGCCATTACAGTTGCTCTCTCAACGTTACGAGCCGACAAATATACGTTTTTATTTGCTTCTGCCAAGACCAAAAGTAGGTTTTTATCAGAAACTTTAAGATTATTTATCATTGAGATAAATTCTTTTGTCTTTGGAGCTTCGAAAGAGAAATCTTCAAGAACAATTATTGCATTTTCTTGTGCTTTGTATGATAAAGCCGATTTTCTTGCCAAAGCTTTCACTTTTTTGTTTAGTTTAAAACTATAATCTCTTGGTTTTGGACCAAAGACTCTAGCACCACCAACAAAAACCGGAGAATTAATATCTCCCGAACGTGCTCCACCGGTACCTTTTTGCTTCTTCAGCTTACGAGTACTTCCCGATAGTTCGCTTCTCTCTTTAGACTTATGTGTTCCCTGACGCTGATTGGCCATAAATTGCTTTACGTCCAAATAGATAGCGTGGTCATTGGGTTCAATTCCGAAGATAGATTCGTTTAACGTAATCTTTCTCCCGGTGTCTTCACCTTTAATGTTATATACGTTAACTTCCATTATTTCTCAATTATTACGATTGAACCTTTGCAACCCGGAACGGAACCTTTTATCAAAAGAAGATTATGTTCTGGTATTACTTTTAAAACTTGCAAGTTATGAGTAGTAACTCTATCACCACCTAGCTGTCCGCCCATACGCATACCTTTAAATACTTTTGCAGGGTATGAACATGCACCGATAGACCCCGGTTTACGAGCACGGTTGTGTTGACCGTGAGTTGCTTGACCCACACCTCCAAAACCATGTCTCTTAACTACACCTTGAAAACCTTTACCTTTTGAAGTTCCAACAACATCCACAAAAAGTGAGTCGCTAAACATTTCAACAGTAATAGTGTCTCCTAAATTTTGAGCACCAAATTCTTTGAACTCGGCCAAGTGTCTTTTTGGTGTTACTCCAGCTCTTTTAAAGTGTCCCATCAATGGTTTAGTAGTATGTTTTTCCTTTTTTTCTTGGAAACCTACTTGGACAGCTTCGTAACCGTCTTTCTCTACGGTTTTGATCTGAGTAACAACACAAGGACCTGCTTCGATAACAGTGCATGGTACGTTCTTACCATCGGCACTGAAAACGGATGTCATTCCGATTTTCTTTCCTAATAATCCTGGCATTTCACTAATTTTTAATTACTATACTTTAATTTCTACCTCTACTCCACTCGGCAATTCTAATTTCATCAAAGCGTCTACAGTTTTAGCTGTTGAGCTATAGATATCAATCAGTCTTTTAAATGAAGATAATTCAAACTGCTCTCTAGATTTCTTGTTAACGAAAGTAGAGCGATTCACTGTAAAGATACGTTTGTGTGTTGGAAGTGGAATTGGTCCACTAACAATAGCGCCTGTGCTCTTTACGGTTCTTACGATTTTCTCTGCAGATTTGTCTACCAAGTTGTGATCGTAAGATTTCAATTTAATTCTAATCTTTTGACTCATGTCTTTTTGTTTATTAATACTATATATTACAATGATAAAGTAGTAGGTTAAGAGTCATTCGCTAACCTACTACTTTTATTGTTTCCTTAAATTAAGTCTACTCGTCCTTTCACTTCTTCCAACACACCTCTAGCAATTGAAGAAGACAGTTGAGAATAATGAGAGAATTCCATAGAAGAAGTTGCACGACCAGAAGTTATAGTACGTAAAGCTGTTACGTAACCAAACATTTCGGCCAATGGAACTTTTGCTTTTACAATTCTTGCTCCCGAACGACTTGATTCCATTCCTTCTACCTGACCACGACGTTTGTTTAAGTCACCGATTACATCACCCATGTTTTCTTCCGGTGTTACCACTTCAAGTTTCATGATAGGTTCAAGTAATACAGGGCCTGCCTTGGCACAAGCATTTTTGTAAGCTTGGATTGCGCAGATTTCGAATGATAATTGGTCGGAGTCTACAGGATGGAACGAACCATCAAGTAATGTTACCTTTAAAGTATCAATTGGATATCCTGCCAAAATACCATTCTTCATTGCTGAAGTAAATCCTTTTTGAACAGAAGGAATAAATTCTTTAGGAATATTACCACCTTTAACCTCGTCTACAAATTGCAAACCTGCTTCAAAGCCTTCGTCTGCCGGTCCGATATTCACGATTATATCAGCGAACTTACCGCGACCACCTGACTGTTTCTTGTAAACTTCACGCAAGTTAACTGTCTTCGTGATAGCCTCTTTATAAGAAACCTGAGGACGACCTTGGTTACATTCTACTTTGAATTCACGTCTTAAACGGTCAACAATAATATCCAAATGAAGTTCTCCCATTCCTGAGATAACCGTCTGACCTGTTTGTTCGTCAGTCTTAACTGTAAAGGTAGGATCTTCTTCTGCCAATTTAGCTAAACCGTTAGAAAGTTTATCCATATCCTTTTGAGTTTTAGGCTCAACGGCAACACCGATAACGGGATCAGGGAAATCCATTGCTTCAAGAATGATAGGATTCTCTTCTGAACAAAGAGTATCACCGGTACGGATATCTTTAAATCCAACGCCTGCACCAATATCACCTGCACCAATAACTTCTACCGGATTTTGCTTATTTGAATGCATCTGGAACAAACGTGAAACACGTTCTTTCTTTCCTGAACGAGTATTAAAGATGTAAGAGCCGGCTTCTACTTTACCTGAGTAAACACGGAAGAAAGTCAAACGACCAACATAAGGGTCAGTTGCTATCTTGAATGCCAAAGCACAAGTAGGTTCATCTTCGTTAGGATGACGTATTATTTCCTCATCTGTATCAGGATTAGTTCCTAATACTGCCTCTGTATCAAGAGGTGAAGGTAAAAATGCACATACATAATCAAGGAGTGGTTGAACACCTTTATTTTTGAAAGAAGAGCCACAAGTCATCGGAACGATAGCCATTTTAATAGTTGCAGTACGGATAGCTCTTAATATTTCTTCTTCCGTAATAGTAGAAGGATCATCAAAGAACTTTTCCATCAACACATCATCAAAATCAGCTACTGCTTCAAGCAATTTGCCTCTCCACTCCAAAGCTTCGTCCATCATGTCAGCAGGCACTTCTGATGTCTCATAATCAGCTCCTAAGCTTTCATCATGCCAATAGATAGCTTTCATTTTAATAAGGTCTACTAAACCCTTGAAGCTTTCTTCAGCACCGATTGGAATAGTAATAGCACAAGCATTAGCTCCTAGAACGTCCTTCATTTGACGAAGCACTTCATAGTAGTCGGCACCCGAACGGTCCATCTTGTTTACGTATCCAATACGTGGAACATTATATTTGTCTGCTTGTCTCCATACTGTTTCAGATTGAGGTTCTACACCACCAACTGCACAATATGTAGCCACGGCACCATCAAGGATACGAAGAGAACGTTCTACTTCAACAGTGAAGTCAACGTGTCCCGGAGTATCTATCAAGTTTATTTTATAAGTATCGCCATCATATCCCCATCTAGTGGTGGTAGCAGCTGAAGTAATAGTAATACCACGTTCTTGCTCTTGAGCCATCCAGTCCATGGTTGCGCTACCGTCGTGAGTTTCACCTATCTTATGAGTTAATCCGGTATAATATAGGATACGTTCTGAAGTAGTTGTTTTCCCGGCATCAATGTGAGCCATGATACCTATATTGCGGGTCAAATGTAAATCTTGTTTTGCCATCTTAGGTTCTTATCTTTTTAAAATTTAAATTAGAATCTAAAGTGAGCGAATGCACGGTTAGCTTCTGCCATTCTATGCATATCTTCTTTACGTTTGAAAGCACCGCCTTGTTCATTGAACGCATCTAAGATTTCAGCAGCAAGTTTGTCTGCCATTGATTTTCCGCCTCTTTTGCGAGCATATAGAATCAAGTTCTTCATGCAAATAGACTCTTTACGGTCAGGACGAATTTCGGTAGGTACTTGAAAAGTTGCTCCACCTACACGGCGAGACTTTACTTCAACTTGAGGAGTAATGTTTTCTAAGGCTTTTTTCCAGATTTCCAAAGAAGATCTTTCTTCGTTAGGAAGTTTTCCTTTTACTGTTTCTAAAGCTGCGTAGAAGATTTCATACGAAGTATTCTTTTTTCCATCGTACATCAAATGGTTCACGAATTTGGAAACCTTTTGGTCATTAAATACGGGATCCGGAAGGATCACACGTTTCTTTGGTTTTGCTTTTCTCATTTGTTTGAAAAATAATGTTTTGTTCTTGGCTGCTTTAATCGACTTCAACAATCCCTCCGGATTATTTACTCAACCTAATAGCTTATTCCAACAAATCAAAACGAAAGTTATTAATTATTATTCAAAGCTTTGACATCTACGTCAATGCTTATTTCTTTTTAGCCGGTGTTGCTGCAGCAGCTCCTGCTTTAGGACGCTTTGTTCCGTATTTTGAACGTCTTTGAGTACGTCCTGCTACGCCTGCGGTATCTAATGTTCCACGGACAAGGTGATAACGTACACCCGGAAGGTCTTTCACACGACCACCACGTACTAATACGATTGAGTGTTCTTGCAAGTTGTGTCCTTCTCCCGGAATATACGAGTTAACTTCCTTTTGGTTAGTTAAACGTACACGAGCTACTTTACGCATTGCAGAGTTTGGTTTCTTTGGTGTTGTTGTGTAAACTCTCACACAAACACCACGTCTTTGAGGACATGAGTCAAGCGCAGGAGACTTACTCTTCTCAACCAAAACGACCCGTCCTTTTCTTACTAATTGCTGAATTGTAGGCATTTTAATTGTTTTTTAATTTGTTATATTATTGTTATATTGATTTCGTTACTATACATTTTGGGGTGCAAAAATACGAATAATATTTGAATAACCAATGGGTTACCCAAGTATTTTTCACATTAAGGAGAAATTATTATCCTCGCCTAACGTCTTATTACTATTTGATTTAGGAATTTCGGTCAAGCTTCACCGGTAAATTCAGGCATAATAGACAAAGGATTTTCGTCAAATGTACGAATCTGTCCAAAAGTCGCCTCATATTTATGTACATTATCTTGAAGTGCGCGCAACAATCTTTTGGCATGTTCGGGAGTTATCACTACTCTTGATTTCACTTCCGCCTTAGGCAAACCCGGCATTACTCTAATAAAGTCGAGGATAAATTCAGAACTAGAATGAGTGATGATGGCAAGATTGGCATAAGTACCTTGCGCCACCTCGCCGTTAAGTTCTATCTGCAATTGGTCATTTGGGTTTTCTTTTTCCATTGATTGCTGTGTATAATGTATTGATATTAATTATCCGCAAACGTATTTCGTGCAAATGTACAAAAGAGAAAGAACTTATGTACCACATCTAGGAGATATATTTAAAACAAGTCTATTAACTAATTTATTTTATCTCTATTTTGAACGGGAAAGTATGTTTATTATTGTTAAAATCGAATATTTCAATCATTTTAGTCCCCAAAACGACCCTTTTCAATCGTAAAAAGGGGTTTATAATTCAGTACTTTTTGGGAGTTGACGTCCGTTATATTATAACAATGTATTATGCGAATAATATGATATATAAGCATATAATCCGATTGCGGTGTACTCTATTTTCTTAATTTTATAGTGTTGCAGATACTTATCTGCAACGCATCTGCAACAGCATCTGCAACACGATTAAGTATATAGATATCAATACATTGCAAGCTATCTGTTGCAGATGGCAGATAAAAATATTTTTTTAACTATGGGAGGTGGTAGTCCAAAAAGTCTTCAGTAATATTTTTCAAACGAACAGTATTATTTTAAAAGTCTTCAGTAATATTTTTCAAACAAACAACACCAGCGACCGTCGCTTTTAGAATTTAAAATTAAGAATAAAAAGGACCGGGATAAGCTTACTGCCTACCCCGGTCCTTTATATAATAATACCTGTTATTGTTTACTCTACTTCGCTGTAATCAAGTACATTTTTACGATTAGCTAAGATTCTGTCGTACTCTTCTTTAGAGCCTACAATAATCTTCTCGAATTCGCGCTGACCTGTACCTGCAGGAATTAAATGACCACAAATAACATTTTCTTTCATGCCTTCCAACTTATCGGTTTTACCATTGATAGCAGCTTCGTTCAATACTTTAGTTGTCTCTTGGAACGATGCAGCAGACATAAAGCTTGATGTTTGAAGAGCAGCACGTGTAATACCTTGAAGAATCTGAGTAGAAGTAGCAGCAACAGCATCACGTACCTCAACAGGTTTCATATCACGACGCTTCAACATACTATTTTCATCTCTCAACTTACGAGCTGTTACAATCTGACCCGGTAACATATTCTGCGAATCACCTGCATCGAGTACTACTTTCTTGCCCCAAATACGATCGTTTTCTTCCATGAAATCCAACTTGTCTACTACTTGTTGTTCCAAGAAGCGAGTATCTCCGGGTTCGTTAATCTCAACTTTACGCATCATCTGGCGAACAATAATTTCAAAGTGCTTATCATTAATCTTCACACCTTGCAGACGATATACATCTTGAACTTCATTAACGATATATTCTTGAACTGCCGTAGGACCTTTAATAGCCAAAATATCGGCAGGAGTAGTAGCTCCATCAGACAATGGAGTGCCGGCACGTACGTAGTCGTTCTCTTGAACAAGAATTTGTTTCGAAAGAGCAACTAAATACTTCTTCACTTCGCCCGTCTTAGAGGTTACTATAATTTCACGATTACCACGTTTAATCTTACCCATTGTAATCTCACCGTCAATTTCGGAAACGACAGCAGGATTAGAAGGATTACGAGCTTCGAACAATTCAGTTACACGAGGAAGACCACCGGTGATATCACCTGCTTTACCAACCGCACGAGGAATTTTCACAATTACTTCTCCTGATTTCACTTTTTGGTTATTTTCAACCACAACGTGTCCACCAACAGGTAAATTGTATGTTCTAATCAAGTTTCCGCTTTCATCAAGAATACGTGCAGCAGGAAGTTTTGTCTTATCTTTAGACTCTATAATAATGATTTCACGAAGTCCGGTTGCTTCATCCGATTCAACCTTATAAGTTACATTTTCAATAACTCCTTCGAATTCAATTTTTCCGGTTGTTTCTGTGATAATAACTGCATTAAATGGATCCCATTTAGCAATCAGCTTACCCTTTTCTACCGTTTCGCCATCCATAGCATATAGTTTAGACCCGTAAGGGATGCTATGAGTAGACAATATAATGCCGGTATGAACATCAATAAAACGGACTTCAGCCAAACGACCTACTACCACTTTTACTGATTCTCCCGATTCATCAACAGTATCAACCGTACGTAATTCTTCAAATTCAAGTTTAGAAGCGTTCTTAGCCAACACAGTTGCATTTGCAGCAATATTAGCTGCGGTACCTCCGGCATGGAATGTACGAAGTGTCAACTGCGTTCCCGGTTCACCGATGGATTGTGCAGCAATAACGCCCACTGCCTCACCTCTCTGAACCATACGGTTGGTAGACAAGTTACGTCCATAACATTTAGCACAAACACCTTTCTTCGATTCGCAAGTTAATACGGAACGAATTTCCACACTTTCAATTGGAGAAGCTTGTATCTTCTTAGCTATATTTTCAGTTATCTCTTCACCTCCGGCAACCAAAAGTTCTCCGGTAGTAGGATGAATAATATCATGAACAGATACACGTCCAAGAATACGTTCATATAAAGTAGCGATAACATCATCGTTGTTCTTTAAGTCGGTACAAATCAATCCGCGCAAAGTTCCGCAATCTTCTTCCGTGATAATCACATCGTGAGACACATCTACTAAACGTCGAGTTAAATATCCGGCATCGGCAGTCTTCAATGCAGTATCGGCCAAACCTTTACGAGCACCGTGAGTAGAAATAAAGTACTCAAGCACCGACAAACCTTCCTTAAAGTTAGAAAGAATAGGATTTTCAATAATCTGTCCGCCTTCGGCTCCTGCTTTCTGAGGTTTTGCCATCAATCCACGCATACCAGAAAGCTGACGAATCTGTTCCTTAGAACCACGAGCACCGGAATCAAGCATCATATATACAGAGTTGAAACCTTGATCATCGGAAGAAATAGTCTTCATCAAGATGTTCGACAAATCTGAATTGACATGAGTCCAAGTATCAATTACCTGATTATAACGTTCGTTATAAGTAATGAAACCCATGTTATAATTATTCATAATCTGTTCTACTTCATCGTAACCACGCTGTACCAATTCCTCTTTTTCTTTAGGAATAATAATATCATCTAAGTTGAACGACAAACCACCCTTGAATGCCATACGATAACCCAAATTCTTGATACCATCCAAGAAATCGGCAGTACGAGCAACTCCGCAAGTTTTAATAACATCACCAATGATTTCTCTCAATGATTTCTTTGAGATAATTTGGTTGATATATCCAACTTCAGCAGGCACAATTTCATTAACAATTACACGACCAACAGAAGTCTCGCGCATAATGTCAACAATATTTCCATTCTCATCTAAATCTTTTACAATTACCTTAACCGGAGAGTGAATATCTACTTTGCCTTCATTATAGGCAATCATAGCTTCTTCAGGACCATAGAAAGTTAAGCCTTCACCTATAGCACCATGTCTTAGTTTAGTAATATAATACAATCCAAGTACCATATCCTGAGAAGGAACAGTAATAGGAGCTCCATTAGCCGGATTCAATATATTATGCGAAGCAAGCATCAACATTTGTGCTTCCAAAACAGCTTCATTACCTAAAGGCAAGTGAACAGCCATTTGGTCACCATCGAAGTCGGCATTAAATGCCGTACATGCAAGTGGGTGCAATTGAATAGCTTTACCTTCTATCATTTTAGGTTGAAAAGCTTGAATACCTAAACGGTGCAATGTTGGGGCACGGTTAAGTAAAACCGGATGACCTTTCATTACATATTCAAGAATATCCCAAATAACCGGTTCTTTACGGTCAACAATCTTCTTTGCCGACTTCACCGTTTTCACAATGCCTCTTTCTATTAATTTACGAATGACAAACGGCTTATAAAGTTCCGCAGCCATTTCTTTAGGAAGTCCGCATTCGTGCATTCTCAATTCAGGACCTACAACAATTACGGAACGAGCAGAGTAATCCACACGTTTACCCAATAGGTTCTGACGGAAACGGCCTTGTTTTCCTTTCAAGCTGTCTGACAAAGATTTCAAAGGACGGTTGGCATCTGTTTTAACAGCACTCGATTTACGAGAGTTATCAAACAAAGAATCAACTGATTCCTGAAGCATACGTTTCTCGTTACGAAGAATCACTTCAGGAGCCTTAATCTCTATTAATCTCTTCAAACGATTATTACGAATAATCACTCTACGATAGAGATCATTTAAGTCGGAAGTCGCAAAACGTCCACCATCTAACGGCACTAAAGGTCTTAATTCTGGAGGGATAACAGGTACGATACGTACAATCATCCATTCCGGTTTGTTACGTCCACGAGAGACACGGAAAGATTCCACAACTTGCAAGCGTTTCAACGCCTCATTTTTACGTTGTTGAGAAGAATCATTTCCTGCTTTATTTCTTAAATCATAAGATAAAGCATCTAAATCTAAACGCGCTAACAAATCATATATAGCTTCCGCCCCCATCTTAGCAATAAACTTGTTAGGGTCGGTGTCTTCTAAATATTGGTTATCCTTAGGAAGTGTATCAAGAATGTCAAGATACTCTTCTTCAGAAAGTAAATCATAAGCACTAATATTATCATCAGCCTTCACTCCGGGCTGAATAACTACATAACGCTCATAATAAATAATAGAATCAAGCTTTTTGGTAGGTAATCCTAAAAGATAACCTATCTTATTGGGTAGTGAACGGAAATACCAGATATGAGCTACCGGCACAACCAATTGGATATGCCCCATACGTTCACGTCTAACTTTCTTCTCTGTAACCTCAACACCGCATCGGTCACAAACAATTCCTTTATATCGGATACGTTTGTATTTTCCACAATGACACTCGTAATCTTTGATAGGACCAAAGATACGCTCGCAAAACAAACCATCACGTTCAGGTTTATAAGTACGATAGTTGATAGTTTCAGGCTTCAATACTTCACCACTCGAATTCTCTAAGATTTCTTCTGGAGAAGCCAGACCGATGGATATCTTAGAGAAATTACTCTTTATCTTATTTTCTTTTCTAAAAGCCATAGAATTATTATTTAATAATATCCAATGATTCAATATACAAATGTGCTAATGCCGATAATCTATTGTTTAGATATATCTATGCATTAGCACTTTAGAGTATTATTCTAAACTGATACTTAGTCCTAATCCTCTCAACTCGTGCAACAACACGTTCAAAGATTCAGGTATACCTGGTTGAGGCATAGGTTCGCCCTTTACAATAGCTTCGTAAGCCTTAGAACGTCCTACTACATCATCCGACTTTATAGTTAAGATTTCCTGAAGGATATGAGATGCACCGAATGCTTCCAATGCCCAAACCTCCATTTCACCAAAACGCTGTCCACCGAACTGAGCTTTACCACCAAGAGGCTGTTGAGTAATCAACGAGTACGGTCCAATGGAACGTGCGTGCATCTTATCTTCAACCATGTGACCTAATTTCAGCATATAAGTAACTCCGACAGTTGCAGGTTGGTCAAAACGATCACCTGTTCCGCCATCACAAAGATATGTTTTACCAAATCTTGGCAATCCGGCCTTATCAGTCCACTTTACAATATCGTCTAAAGAAGCACCATCAAAAATAGGAGTAGCAAACTTCATTCCTAATTTCTTTCCGGCTGAGCCAAGAACAGCTTCAAATATCTGTCCAAGATTCATACGTGAAGGCACGCCTAATGGATTTAGAACAATATCGACAGGTGTACCATCTTCAAGGAATGGCATATCTTCTTGTCTTACAACACGAGAGACAATACCTTTATTTCCGTGACGTCCTGCCATCTTATCACCAACTCCAATCTTACGTTTCTTAGCAATATAAACCTTTGCCATCTGAATGATACCTGCAGGAAGTTCATCACCGATTGTGATAGCAAACTTTCTACGTTTCAGCTCTGCATCTAATTCCTTATATTTCTTCAAGAAATTCATTATCAGATCACGAATCATATCATTCTTATGAGCATCAGCTGTCCATTTACTTAATTGGATAGTTGTATAATCAAGAGAATCAATATCTTTCTTCGTAAACTTAGCTCCCTTAGCAATTACTTCTGTTCCTAAATAGTCCTTAACTCCTTGAGAGATTTTCCCATTTGTAAGCACTAATAACTTATCGGTTAAAATTCCTTTTAAGACAGCTATTTTAGACTCAAACTCATCATCTATCTTTGGAAGTAAAGCCTTATCAGCAAGCTTAGAACTGCGATTCTTTACCACACGAGAGAATAACTTCTTGCCAATAATCACACCTTTCAAAGACGGAGACGCTTTTAGAGAAGCATCTTTCACATCACCTGCCTTATCGCCAAAGATGGCGCGAAGAAGTTTTTCTTCGGGAGAAGGATCTGATTCACCTTTAGGAGTAATTTTACCAATCAATATATCACCCGGTTGAATGCGAGCACCTACTCTCACAATACCATTTTCATCTAAGTCTTTGGTTGCCTCTTCGCTAACGTTAGGAATATCGGAAGTTAGTTCCTCCATACCACGCTTAGTTTCACGAACTTCCAAAGAATATTCTTCAACATGAACAGAAGTTAGTAAGTCTTCACGTACCACTCTCTCATTAAGAACAATAGCATCCTCATAGTTATATCCCTTCCATGGCATATAAGCCACAAGCAAGTTTTTACCTAATGCCAACTCTCCGTCTTGAGTAGAATAACCTTCTGTTAATATATCTCCTTTCTTAACTCGCTGACCTTTTTCACAAGTAGGACGAAGGTCAATAGTCATATTTTGATTGGTTTTGCGGAACTTCGGAAGTTTATATTCTTTCAAAGCAGGTTCGAAGCTTACAAATTCCTCCTCCTCCGTACGATCATACAAAATATGAATAGAAGTTGCATCAACAAAATCAATAACTCCATCACCTTCAGCAGCTATCTGAGTACGAGAATCTTCGACTAATTGTCTTTCGATACCGGTACCTACTATAGGAGCTTCCGTCTTTAACAATGGAACGGCTTGACGCATCATGTTAGATCCCATCAAAGCACGGTTAGCATCATCATGTTCCAAGAATGGAATCAAAGATGCAGCTATAGATGCAATTTGTTGAGGAGATACATCCATAAGATCTAGTTGAGATGGTTCAACAACAGGATAATCAGCATCTTGACGAGCTTTTACTCTATTACGAACAAATCCACCATTCTCATTTAATGGAGCATTTCCCTGTGCTATAATTTTATCTTCTTCTTCTTCAGCTGTTAGATAAATAATACCTTCTGCAGTAGTGTCTACCTTCCCGTTTTCAACTTTACGATAAGGAGTTTCAATAAATCCTAAATCATTTATTTTCGCATAAACACATAAAGAAGAAATCAAACCAATATTTGGTCCTTCAGGAGTTTCAATTGGGCAAAGACGACCATAGTGAGTATAGTGAACATCTCGAACCTCAAAACCAGCACGCTCACGAGACAGACCACCAGGTCCTAGAGCTGATAAACGTCTCTTATGAGTAATC
>JAVVPX010000062.1:0-14959 GCA_036655555.1 Bacteroidaceae bacterium
AAAAGCCTATTTATATCAAAAATAGATTACAAAATATTCCATTCTTACCCTATTTAAGGCCGTTCGAATGATTGTTTGCAAAATAATACGGTTCATTTTAAAAATAATACAGAAGACTTTTGAAATAATACGGAAGACTTTTTAGGGCTTCCTAGCTATTCCACAACTAGACGAAGTTATTGTATATATAAATATACATAAAGTAAAGAATAAACAAGCATAAAAACGGACATTAATTTCTGTAATCGTCCAATTATATTTCCAACCATGACGCTTCATGGAAAGATAAACAACTTTGCCACGAGCAGTGAAATCGGGAGGGTAGTTAAGGATAATGACTGAACCACAAGAAGCCGTATTGCATTATCAATATACAAAGCTAATAATAGTTACTTTTTACGATATCCGCCTTCGCTCCATTGAAGTTTAATAGGAGTTTGCTTCAAATAAATCAGCAATTCTTTGGCAGTATCCTTATCTAAATAATCCATGGTAGTATTGCTGAAAGTTAAGGAGTTGTCAACAGCCGCAAGTTCAGCTTTCAAGAAAAAAGAATCCATCTTATCACGAATAATCTCTCGCTGCTCATGATTTATCGAATCGGGAAATTGCCAAAAAGCATCAATGGTGGGAAGAGTAACATACTCTTTTGCTGACAATTCTTTCCACTCGGGAGTAAAAAAACGAATGCGGCTATCGCAAGCCGGAGCACAAGCAGTAGTAATCAGACAAACAATTTTCGTGGAATCATTTATAGGAAGGAGTTTCATCTGCAAAATTGTTTGAGAAGTCGTTTGCAAAAAAAGATAATCCTTAGTAAGAATTTTCATCTCCGACACCTTTTCAAACTTATTTTTCACTTGTGCCTTCATCTTACTATCCAAAAAATCGGCAAAATCGGCACGATCGTTCTTCGTAAGAAGGGGAGAAAGAGAATCGGGCATATTCACAAAAATAGTATTGAGAGTTTGAGCTTGCAAAGTAAGCACCGCAACAAATACCATCACAAAAAGAAAACTCTTTTTCATCCTTTTATTTTATTTACTGTTAAACTTCTTTTTATAAATAAGCAGCACAAAGGTATATATTAATTTATATTATGATAGAAAGATAGGAGGAAATAACAACTAATCGCAAAAGTATTTCTATCTTTGCGCCGTTACAATATCAATAATCTGGGGTTGACTGGATTTGACAGCGGGCAGAGATGGTATGTAAGCATGCAGTGCGTCGGTAATTTGCACTCAAATATCAGTTATCAAAACTTTATCTGGCGAAAATAATTACGCTCTTGCTGCTTAATCGAATCACAGTAGATTAAGCTTAATCTTCGCATTAGATGTGGAGACGAGACATCGCTCGGAGACTGTCGTTCCGAAGTATTCCGAATCAGCGGTGCAGTAACATCGGAAATAGTTTGAGTCCGCCTCGTGGCTTTTACGAAACTTTAGAGGATAAGGTGTGAGTTGATGGCTTTGGTTCTGCCCACACACGAAAACTTAGGCAAAGATAAGCATGTAGAAAGCGTATGATTTCCTCGTTTGGACGAGGGTTCGATTCCCTCCAGCTCCACAATAAACATTGAAAATCAATAAGTTGTGGTATTAATACCCAATTTTGCACCCTAAAAAGCAAAGTTGGGTATTGAAATCTTTTTATTCAAAGATTGCATCTATCCCATCCGAAGGACCTGAAGGAGTGCCTACAGTATCTTTACAAGGGTCAAAGTCACTCGGCATCTTAAAGGTTTCTGTTTCGGAGTAACCTAAAGACTTGTCGGCAAGTACTTTTTTCATATACATTGCCCAAATAGGAAGTGCCATTGAAGCACCTTGTCCATCGAGCATACCATCGAAGTGAATGTCTCTATCTTCACCTCCTACCCAACAACCGGACACAAGAGAAGGTGTGAATCCCATAAACCATCCATCGGAATTGCGATTAGTGGTTCCTGTTTTTCCTCCCATATCTATGCGCACGCCATAACGTCCTCTTACACGTCCACCTGTACCCTCATTAATTACAGCACGAAGCATTATCAACATTTTGTAAGCACTTTCTTCGCTGATAACCTCTTCCATTTGTGGAGCAAAGTTGGAAATTATATTTCCTTCGCTATCCTCTATACGAGTAACAAATAAAGGTGCGGTGCGAATGCCTCCATTTGCAAAAGCAGTATATGCGCTCACCATTTCGCCTACCGATATTTCGCAAGGACCTAAACAAAGAGCAGGACTAGCTACAATATCTCTATTTAGTACTCCAAAGGAATGTATCAATCGAACGAGCGAATAAGGATTAAGTTTACTCATCAAATAAGCCGATATCCAGTTGTTTGAGTTTGCCAATCCCCATTTAAGAGTAACCATTTCGCCATAATGAGATTTAGAGCCATTGCGAGGGCTCCAGCTTTCACCGGTTTCGGTTATTAAAGTCTGCTCTACGTTACGAGTTTGATCGCAAGGAGAATATCCATTCTCCATAGCCAAAGCGTAAAGATAAGGTTTGATAGTAGAACCTATCTGACGACGTCCCACCATTGCCATATCGTATTGGAAATAACGATAATCCGGCCCACCCACGTATGCCTTTACGTGTCCTGTGAATGGGTCCATGGACATGAAGCCCGTGCGAAGAAAATGTTTGTAGTAACGAATAGAATCCATCGGGGTCATGATAGTGTCTATCTCCCCTTTCCAAGTATATACCGACATCTCCTCTTTAGTATTAAAAGCCTTTTCTATCTCTATTTCGGAGCAGCCGGATTCTTTCATGCCTCGATAACGGTCGGTCTGCTTCATTGCTTTCTTCAAGATAGCGTCTACTTGTTCCTGAGTCAACATCGAAGTATAAGGTGCTGTCTTTCTTCCTTTTTTCTCTTTAAAAAAGCGTGGCTGCAAATAGTTACCTAAATGTTCCTCCACCGTTTCCTCGGCATAACGTTGCATTCGAGAATCGATGGTAGTATATATTTTCAGTCCATCGGTGTAGATATTATAGTTCGATCCGTCTTTCTTTTTATTCTTTGCGCACCAGCCATAAAGAGGATTATTAATCCATGCCAAAGAATCTTCGTAATATTTCTGCTGTTGCCAACTACGATAGTCACTTTGGTGAGGTTCTTTAGCTGTCATCATACCCCGCAAATATTCACGAAAATAAGTAGCCAATCCTTCTTTGTGGTCTACCCTCTTATACCTCAACGTAAGCGGTAGAGCCTGCAGAGAATCACATTCTTCTTCGGTGATATAATCAGCTTTACGCATCTGGTCAATCACCGTATTACGTCTTCCCATCGTTCGTTCATTAAAGCGAACCGGATTATAAAGCGATGGATTCTTACACATGCCAACTAACGTAGCAGCTTCTTCTATTTTTAAGTCTTTAGGTTCTCTAGAGAAATAAGTATTTGCAGCAGTCTTTATACCCACAGCATTGTTGAGAAAGTCAAACTTATTGAGGTACATAGTTAGAATTTCTTCTTTGGTATAATACCTTTCCAACTTCACGGCTATTACCCATTCAATAGGTTTTTGCAACAATCGTTCCATGAAATTGCCTGCTCCGGGAGAATACAACTGCTTCGATAATTGTTGAGTGATGGTACTGCCACCACCCGCATTCTTTTGAAAAAACAAGCCACGCTTCACTACTGCTCGCATCAACGCACGAATATCAATACCCGAATGGTCTTCGAAACGTACATCTTCGGTAGCAATCAATGCCTGTACCACATTCGTGGAAAGTTCGTCGTAGCCCACAAACACTCTATTTTCTTTGCTGAGCGACCAAGTACCAAGCATCTTTCCATCCGAAGAGATTATTTCGGTAGCAAACTTATAATTTGGATTTTCCAATTCCTCCACCGGAGGCATATAGCCAATCCATCCCTTAGCTATAAATGTAAAAATAACAAATGCGATGAGTGCTATTGTAGCTATAAATATCCAAAGAGCGTATACTATCTTCTTTATCATGATTCTATTTTGTTATCGTTCCGACTATGCAAAAGTATAACAAATCTTTTAATTAGAAGCACGTTATAACAAAGTTCAACTAAATATGATAAGAATGATAACTTATTAATCATTTTTTTATACCTTTACGCTCCGTATTTAATGGTAATCGATAAACATAATAAAGAAATGGATAACAGAAGTTTAGTTACTATTGCCGACCATTCAAAAGAAAAAATACTCTATCTATTAGAGATGGCGAAGCAATTTGAGAAGAACCCAAACCGAAAAATTTTAGACGGGAAAGTGATTGCAACGCTCTTCTTTGAGCCTTCTACCCGCACACGACTTAGTTTTGAAACAGCAGTAAATCGCCTCGGCGGAAGAATAATAGGTTTCTCGGATGCTTCCACTACTAGTTCTTCAAAAGGAGAAACACTAAAAGATACCATTATGATGGTAAGTAACTATGCCGACCTTATCGTAATGAGGCATTACCTCGAAGGTGCAGCAAGATACGCAAGTGAAATAGCGCCTATACCTATTATAAATGCAGGCGATGGTGCTAATCAACATCCCTCACAAACAATGCTCGACCTTTACTCCATTTGCAAGACGCAAGGTACGTTGGAAAACTTAAACATTTATCTCGTAGGTGACTTGAAGTACGGACGAACTGTTCACTCACTACTTATGGCAATGAGACACTTCAATCCCACTTTCCACTTCATCGCACCCGAAGAGTTAAAGATGCCCGAAGAATATAAAATCTATTGCGAAGAGAACAATATCAATTACGTGGAGCATAACGATTTCACGGAAGAAACGATTGCCGAAGCCGACATTCTATACATGACACGTGTGCAGAGAGAACGTTTCACCGACTTGATGGAATACGAACGCGTAAAAAACGTGTATATACTAAAGAACAAAATGCTTGAACATACTCGTCCAAATCTAAGAATACTCCATCCACTGCCTCGTGTCAACGAGATTGCTTACGATGTAGACGATAACGAAAAAGCATATTACTTTCAGCAAGCTCGTAATGGTTTGTTCGCTCGCGAAGCACTCATCTGCGATGCTTTAGGAATTACATTGCAAGATATTATGTAAGAAGTATGATTAAAGAAGAATCAAAAACAATGACCGATAATAAACAAGAGCTACAAGTTGCCGCTTTAGAGAACGGAACTGTAATAGATCATATTCCATCCGAGAAACTTTTTACAGTGGTTTCTCTATTAGGATTGGAACACATGGACTGCAACATTACCATCGGGTTCAATCTCGAAAGTAAAAAGTTGGGTAAGAAAGGCATCATCAAGATTGCCGATAAATTTTTTGACGACGAAGAGATTAATCGAATTTCGGTAGTAGCTCCTCACGTGAAATTAAACATTATCCGCGATTACGAAGTAGTGGAAAAGCGAGAAGTATATATGCCGGAAGTATTAAAAGGTATTGTCAAATGCGCTAATCCTAAATGTATTACCAACAATGAACCGATGCAAACACTCTTTCACGTAATAGATAAGGATAAGTGTATCATCAAATGCCACTATTGCGAAAAAGAACAGAACAAGAAAGATATTGTTATCATTTAAACCTATTCTTTATAAACATGAAACAAGATTGGAAACCCGGAACTATGATTTATCCCTTGCCTGCCGTACTAGTAAGCTGCGGTAGCAAAGAAGAAGAATATAACATTCTCACCGTTGCGTGGGTAGGCACATTATGCACCAACCCTCCCATGTGTTATATCTCCATCCGTCCCGAACGCCATTCTTATCCCATCATAAAAAAGAACATGGAGTTTGTCATCAACCTCACTACCAAAGATATGGCCTTTGCCACCGATTGGTGTGGAGTACGTTCGGGTAAAGACTACAACAAATTTAAAGAGATGAAACTCACCCCCGGTAAAGCAAGCGTGGTAAATGCTCCCCTTATCGAAGAGTCTCCTTTGTGCATTGAGTGCAGGGTGAAAGAAATAGTAACTTTAGGTTCTCACGATATGTTCATAGCCGATGTAGTTAATGTGAAAGCTGACGATAGATACTTAAATACAGCGACAGGAAAGTTTGAATTAGCAGAAGCTAAACCTTTGATATATGTGCACGGAGCCTACTTTGATTTGGGAGATAAGATTGGTAAATTTGGTTGGTCGGTAGAGAAAAAAAAGTAGCATGAAACGCACCCTCCTACTTTTCATAGCAGTAATCACTTGTTTGTTCATCTATCCACAAGATGAGAAGACGGTCAAACGTCATTCCATAGTAAATTTTGGGATGAAAGGAGGTTTTAATTCTACCATGTATTTTGTAGACCAATTCAAGATACAAGACGTCACCATCGAAAAGATACAAAACAACTATAAGGTTGGATATTCGGGAACTATCTTCCTTAGGATAAACATGAAAAGAAATTTTATTCAGCCCGAACTATCATACAATGTAAGCAAGAGTGAAATTGCTTTTGACAAGAAAGGTACTCAGCACCCTGATATTAAACCGGATTATGCAACTATTTCTTCCACCATTCGTATGGTAGAATTTCCCCTTCTCTATGGATATAATTTCATAAAGAATGGACCTTACGGCATGAATTTTTTAATAGGTCCTAAATTAAAATACATTTGGCAACAAAAAAGTGAACTTGATTTCGAGAACTTTGATCAAGAAGGTATCCACGAAAAACTCTATCCTTTCAATATAAGCGGAGTGATAGGTTTAAGCGTAAATATTTCAAATGTATTTTTCGACTTTAGATATGAAGTAGGATTGCATAACATTTCAAAATATGTTGTCTACGACAATTTAAATGCCGAAGGACAAGAACGAATATCCAACATCATCTTCCATCGTAGAAGCAATGCATTAAGCTTTTCACTTGGATTTATCTTTTAGCTAAATATTTTCAGCTATTCATTGCATATTGTTCTATCTTTTATGTAATTTTGTACGCTTAATAAAGAATCTCGAATAAAATACTTATTATTTATATAGAATGAAAAGAGACGATTTAATTTTCGATATCATCGAAAAAGAGCATCAACGTCAGCTGAAAGGTATCGAGCTGATAGCATCCGAAAACTTTGTGAGCGATCAAGTAATGCAAGCCATGGGGTCTTGCTTAACAAACAAGTATGCCGAGGGTTATCCCGGCAAGCGTTATTATGGCGGCTGCGAGGTAGTAGACCAAAGTGAACAAATAGCAATCGACAGATTAAAACAAATCTTCGATGCTGAATGGGCAAACGTACAACCTCACTCAGGAGCACAAGCTAACGCTGCTGTATTCTTGGCTGTACTCAATCCCGGAGATAAATTTATGGGACTGAACCTTGCACATGGTGGTCACCTTTCTCACGGTTCGCTAGTTAATACATCGGGAATCATCTATTCTCCTTGCGAATATAACTTATGCAAAGAAACAGGAAGAGTAGACTACGACCAAATGGAAGAAGTTGCATTACGCGAAAAGCCTAAAATGATTATCGGCGGCGGTTCTGCTTATTCTCGTGAATGGGATTACAAACGTATGCGTGAAATCGCCGATAAAGTAGGCGCTATCTTGATGATTGATATGGCTCACCCTGCCGGATTAATAGCAGCAGGATTGCTAGACAACCCAGTGAAATATGCGCACATCGTAACTTCAACTACACACAAAACTCTTCGTGGTCCACGTGGAGGTGTTATCATGATTGGTAAAGACTTCCCTAATCCTTGGGGAAAGAAGACTCCTAAGGGAGAAACGAAGATGATGTCTCAATTGATTGATTCTGCTGTATTCCCCGGTATTCAAGGAGGTCCACTAGAACACGTGATTGCTGCTAAAGCAATTGCTTTTGGCGAATGCTTGCAACCTGAATACAAAGAATATCAGAAGCAAGTAAAGAAAAATGCAGCTGTATTGGCACAAGCATTAATGGATAGAGGTTTTACCATTGTATCCGGAGGAACGGACAACCACTCTATGTTGGTTGACCTTCGAGAGAAATACCCAGACTTAACAGGTAAGGTTGCCGAAAAAGCTTTAGTAGCTGCCGACATCACTGCCAACAAGAACATGGTTCCTTTTGATAGCCGTTCAGCTTTTCAAACTTCCGGCATTCGTCTAGGTACTCCTGCTATTACAACTCGTGGAGCTAAAGAAGATTTAATGCTCGAAATTGCAGAGATGATAGAGACTGTTCTTTCGAACGTAGACAACGAAGAAGTGATTGCCTCCGTTCGTGCACGTGTAAACAAGACTATGGAGAAATATCCTATCTTCGCTTACTAAGAAAGCATAACTAAAAATTTCAACACGGATAACAAAGAAGCATCGAGATGCGTTCTGGTTATCCGTGTTTTTTTGTATCTTTGTAACTTAACTATTATACATACAAAACATGGACATCAATAAAAAGAAAGCGGAAGCTTTCATTCGCTTCCAACAAAATGAGATTACCGAGAGCATCGTTTATACTCGTTTAGCAAATATTGAAAAGAATCCGGAGAACAAGAAAGTACTACTTCGGATTGCTGCTGAAGAAAAAGCACACTACGAAATATTTAAAAAGCATACTAATATATCCGCAACCCCCAACAAGCTACGTATTGCCAAATTCTATTGGTTGGCACGCATCTTAGGCATCACCTTTGCTATCAAACTAATGGAATCGAGCGAACAAAATGCTCATTTAAATTATTCGCAATATACGGACGACCCCGAATTACTCATTTTAGCAAAAGAAGAAGAGGTGCATGAACAAAGACTTATCGGTCTGATTAACGAGGAACGATTAGAATATATGGGTTCCGTTGTGCTTGGATTAAACGATGCTTTAGTAGAGTTTACCGGAGCTTTGGCAGGCTTCACCTTAGCATTGAGCGATTCTAAATTAATTGCTTTGACCGGAAGCATCACCGGTATTGCCGCAGCTTTATCTATGGCTTCTTCGGAATACTTATCTACCAAATCGGAAGGAGACAAAACCAGGCATCCTATCAAGGCAGCAGTCTACACAGGAATTGCTTATGTATTAACTGTAACCGCTTTAGTAGCTCCTTTTATCTTTATAAATAACGTATTGATAGCTTTAGGCACCATGTTGATAGCAGCATTACTCATCATAGCCTTGTTTAACTATTACTATTCGGTTGCACGTGGAGAAAGTTTCAAGAAACGTTTTACAGAAATGGCAGTGCTCAGCTTCAGCGTTGCCACAGTTAGTTTCCTTATCGGATATGCTTTGAAAGAACTTACAGGAATAGAAGGATAACGATTACAATAGCTAATTTGTATTACAAAACAGCGTCAATGCCTTGCCAAGTATTAATTGTGTAGGTAGGAAGAAACGGAAAATTAGTCTTACCCACATAGTTATAATACATTTGTTGCATACCAACTCTTTTTGCTCCCTCTATATCAGCTTCCCAACTATCCCCTATCATCAACGAATCTCTTAAGGTGGATTGGGTAGCAGAAAGAGCAAAATAAAAGAGTTCGGGGTATGGTTTATGCACTTTTATATCTTCCGAAAGAATTATTTTGTCGAAGTAAGACTCTATCTTAGCTGAACGCATCTTATGAGATTGTAGTTCTCTAAATCCGTTGGATAGAATAAACAAGCGGTACTTGGAGGACAGATAATCTAACGCCTCCTTTGCATAGGGAAGTAACTTGTTTTTTGTAGGGATTACGGCAAAAAAGTCGTCGGAATAAGTCTTTACCAAGATCTCATCATGCACTCCCACCGATTGTAACGGATGAGCAAACCGCAAACTATTCAGTTCTTCTTTGGTTATATCTCCATTCCCATATTCCATCCAAAGTTCTGTATTACGTTTCTGATAGATAGCATAAAACTGCTCAAAAGAATCAAAATAACGTTCAAAGTGATATTTATCGTACATTTCACGAAAGGTATCACAAGCATTCTCGGAAAAGGCCCAAAGAGTATCGTCTAAGTCTATAAATAGATTTTTATAAGTCATGCAGGATTCTTAATTTAAAAAGATAGTTATAAAAAACAAACGCAGGTAACATGGTATTGCCCTTGTCACCTGCGCTCATATAATGGGGTATTCCTTTATTTTATTTGAAGAACTAAGTAGCGAGACACGCTCCAGAATTCTTTAGGATTGGATATTTTCAATGTCAGCTGTTCTTTATCATCTTTTTCTAATGTATAAGAGCCGGTAGGATGAGAAGTCAACAACTCTGCACGTTTAGTGTATAGTTTAATTTCCTTAGTAGTGCGGATATCTATCTCTGTAAAATAATCCTTATTGAAATCACCGTTTTTAAGAACATCTCCCTTCCGTAGTATCTTTTGTGCTTTCAATTCCGATTTAGTACCAAATACAAACCAAGCAGTGTTAATGGCTTTGTCTTGTTCAGCAACAGTTTTTGCCTTTGCAGCATTTTCGTTCGATAGATTTTCCACATTAGAGTTTAAGCTTGTTACGGCATCATCTAACTCTTGAATACGAATATTCTTTGAGGCAAGTTCAGCTTGAAGAGTTTCTATCTGCGCAGTTTTTGCAGCTAGTTCGGTCGTTAATCCCTCAATAGCTTTCTTCAACTGAGCTGAATTGTTTTTACTACTTTTTAACAACGATTGAAGCTTAGCTATTTGAGCCTTATTGTCAGCCATTTTTTTAGTGATAAACTGAATGTCGGAAGTTATCTGTTCTTTAGCAGAAGCAGCATTTTCATCCATAGAGCCACGTTGTACGTCTACACGATTTTCAGCATCGTTAATCATACGGAAACCTTCTTGTATTTCGTTAAATGCACCCATCATCTCATCTATTTCGGCACTCCGTTGTGCGAGTTCTAGCGAAAGGGAATCATTTTCGGCTTGAAGTTGGTCTTTGTTACCGCTTTTAAAACTGTCGCATGAAGCGAACATTGCTACACATAAAGATAATAATACTAACTTTTTCATAGGTTTTATGTTTTAAATGAAGTTATTAATTCTATTCTTTTCCGGAGAGTACTATAACTATTTCTCCACGGGGATCTGTTTGAGTGAAGTGTTCCACCAATTCAATCAATGTTCCGCGAACTGTCTCTTCATGAAGCTTCGATATTTCTCTTGATACAGAGGCTTTACGCTCTCCTCCAAAATATTCCGCAAACTGCGTCAATGTTTTTAGCAAGCGGTGGGGTGATTCATAAAATACCGTGGTACGAGTTTCCTCTTGCAAGACTTTCAGACGCGTCATTCTACCTTTTTTAACTGGCAAGAATCCTTCGAAACAAAACTTTTCGTTAGGTAAACCCGATGCTACCAATGCCGGTACAAATGCCGTTGCTCCGGGCAAACATTCCACTTCTATACCATTCTTCACGCATTCTCTCACTACTAAAAAACCGGGATCAGAAATACCGGGAGTACCTGCGTCGGAAATAAGTGCTACTGTCTCACCTGCTTTTATACGATTAGCAACGCTCTCCACCATCTGATGTTCATTGAACTTGTGATGAGATTGCATGGAGTTCTTTATCTCAAAATGCTTCAACAGAATGCCGGATGTACGAGTATCTTCCGCAAGAATGAGGTCAGCTTCCTTCAAGATGCGAATAGCTCTAAAGGTCATATCTTCAAGATTTCCCACCGGAGTAGGTACTACATACAGTTTTCCCATAATTTACATTATCAATTAGATAAAGCGTCTTTTCAAAAGTTCAATAAAGTCGGCAGCAGCTTCGTTATCTTCGTTTAGTTGAACAACAGATTTTATATAAGCCATAGCCTCATCAAAAGAGTGCAAACCGTCAATTTTCTTTATAGCCTCACTTAGTTTGTCGCCATTGCCGCCAAAAAGTTCTCTAGTGAAGCGAAAAGAATCGTTCAAACTAATGGAATGACTAAAGTCTGTCAATAAAGTATCTGATAAGACTACCGCCGGTTGCGCAATTTTCTCTTTAGACAAAGGTATCGAAAAATCTAGTTCCCGGTATAACACATCTAAATGAATTTTCATCTGCACGATACTTCTTTTTGCTACTTCACGCAATCTTTGATCATTTTCTTTAGAAACGGTATCCACTAAACATTTTAGTTCTTGAACATCCAATTCTATATCAGTCAATAGATTTTGCTTCATTTCCATTCTCCATAATTGTAAAGGCGCAAATGTAGAAATAAATAAGATGACATTATTAAAAGAGGGGATTATTTTAACAGTTCTTGCATAATTTCTTGATAATACTTTAAGCTTTTGCTGCGAATTAATCTTTGTTTGTTTGTTTTTAATTTCTCCTTTACCTACATTTGTGTCAATATATGTTTAACTAAAATAGTACTAAGATGAACACTGAAAGAAAAATATCAATTTCGCAAGTTCTCCTAGAAGGTACAAAAGTTGGTTTTAAAAACCTACCTTCGCTTATCGGAGCTTTTATTTTATGGATACTAACTATTTGGATTCCATACGTAAATGTGGGTACAACTATCGCTATCTCGACCTTACCCATTGCGTTGAGCAAAGGGAAAGTAGTTTCTCCTACTTTTATATTCGATGCTAAGTATCGTCAATATATGGGGGAATATTTTACTTTACTTGGGATGATGTTTATGGCTCTCATTCCGGCATTTTTCTTTCTGATAATTCCCGGATACACTATACTAATCAGTTGGTCATTAGCTCTCTACATCATGATAGATAAAGGCATTGCTCCGGGCGAAGCTTTAGTAAAAAGTAATAAAGCTACTTATGGCTACAAATGGACTATCTTTGGAATCTTCTTGGTTATTATTTTATTCTCTTATGCTTTGTTTGCAATTTTAGGGAAACTTTTCTTTGTGGACTACGAACTAAAAAATTACTTCGACTCATCATCAAGTATAATGCTAATCCCCCTCTTTTTATTATTAATATTTATCAATATTATTTCTATTGGGTGTCAAGCTATTATTTATAGAAAGTTGACTGAAGAAAAAAAGTTGGAAAACAATGAATTTGAAAAAGAAATAAATGAAATAGAGCTAGAAGCTCAAGCAGAGGTAAAAGAATAAATAGAAGTATTTATCACAAAGCAAATAGTAATTCAGAAGGCAGCTTCCCGAACAACAAGGAAGTTGTCTTCTCTTTTTCTTTTAATTGCTGAAAGATGATTGCTATTTCACATACTTATGTTACATTTGCACTATTAAACAACCCTAAGTTTTATCGTTAAATCACTAAATAATGGTAGTTTTTTCAGAAGACCATATACAAGAAACACGCAGAAGAGGTAGAATAGAAGTTATTTGCGGCTCTATGTTTTCGGGGAAGACCGAAGAATTAATCAGAAGGCTAAAGCGAGCTAAATTTGCTCGTCAAAGAGTGGAAATATATAAACCTACCGTAGATACACGTTATTCCGTTGAAGAAGTTGTATCGCACGATAGCAACTCCATCTCCTCCACCGCTATAGATTCATCTGCAAGTATTTTGCTATTCACTTCCGAAATCGATGTAGTGGGTATCGATGAAGCTCAATTCTTTGACGAAGGTTTAATCAATGTATGCAGGCAATTAGCAGATACCGGTATTAGAGTAATCATAGCCGGGCTCGATATGGATTACAAAGGAATACCCTTTGGACCAATACCGAACTTATGCGCCATAGCCGATGAAGTAACAAAAGTGCATGCTATCTGCGTAAAATGCGGTGACTTAGCGTATGCCTCTCACCGAATAATCGACAACGACAAACGAGTACTTTTAGGAGAAAAAACCGAATATGAACCTCTTTGTCGGTCGTGCTACAATAAAGCTATAAAAGGAGATTAACTTATCAACAAACTAAGTTTAAACAAAATATGCTTGAAAAGAAAATAACTTTCGACGGCTTCATCCGCAGCGTCTTATGGATAGCCGGTCTTATTGGCATCTTATACCTATTTGAACGTTTAAGCGGAGTACTCCTACCCTTTTTTATTGCTTGGCTAATAGCATATATGATTTATCCGCTTGTCAAGTTCTTCCAATACAAATTACGTTTCAAAAGCCGAGTGATATCTATTTTTTGCGCTATTTTTACCGTAGTAGGAATAGTAGCTTTGGCATTTGTGCTATTTGTGCCTCCTATGGTCGAAGAACTCGGGAAACTGAAAGACCTGCTAACCGTTTATGTTGTTAATGGTGCACAGACAGCAGCCATTCCGAGCGAGGTATCTGATTTTATTCAAAAAAACATCGATGTACACCGGCTAAACAATATGTTGACCGAAGAGAACATTGCCAACACACTCAAAGAAACTCTTCCCCAAGTATGGACTTTCTTTTTAGAATCTATCAATATCCTATTTAGCATCTTAGCATCATTCGTCATCCTACTCTATCTTATTTTCATCCTGTTAGACTACGAATCCATCGCTGAAGGCTGGATACATCTTCTTCCTATTAAATATCGTCAGTTCACAGCAGGACTAGTAAAAGATTTACAAATAGGAATGAATAAATACTTTAGAGGACAAGCCTTAGTTGCTTTTTGTGTGGGTATTCTCTTCAGCATAGGATTTCTCATCATAGACTTTCCTCTAGCTATTGGGTTAGGGCTTTTTATAGGCGCATTGAATATGGTACCCTACTTACAACTTATTGGTTTTATTCCCACCATTATGTTAGCACTTCTCAAGGCTGCAGACACCGGACAAAATTTTTGGTGGATTATGTTGGCAGCATTAATAGTCTTCTGCGTAGTACAGATAATTCAAGACACTCTTATAGTCCCCAAAGTAATGGGAAAAATAACAGGACTTAACCCGGCTATTATTCTTTTATCTCTTTCTATTTGGGGTTCATTAATGGGAATATTAGGTATGATTATAGCTTTACCATTAACTACACTTTTGATTTCATATTACCAACGCTATATAATAGATCATGAAAAGATTATTTCTCAAAAAACAGAACCCACTGTAAATCAGGAGCAAGAAGAAAATGAGGAAAATAAATAGTACTTTTATTCACAAAAAGTTTGGAGATTAAATAAAACCCCTTATCTTTGCA
>JAVVPX010000063.1:0-14933 GCA_036655555.1 Bacteroidaceae bacterium
TAGGTGCAGTATGTAAATAATCGGTTATTACTATACCCGAAAAGGTGTAACTTTGGAGAGTCTGCATCTCATTACACCTTAACGGGTATAATCTGGAAGTAATGCTTAAATCACAGACTATTTCGATTTTTCATCTTTGCTATTCTACAACAAATGTTTTAGTTTTGGATCGGCTTTGATGCGGGTAAATTCGTCGTTGAGGATGCACAGGATGTCGGCTTTGCCCCACTGTAATTGCGGTCGTTCTGCTGTTGCACAATGTCGTTGCCGTCGGAAACCCGGAAGTCGTTGATGATGGGGATTGGACTTCCTAATTAAAACTGCACGGCACAAAAGATTAAGCACTTTTTTGTCGCCATGTTTTAATCGCACGCCTAAGATTTCAATATGTATTTGCAGATTTACGATTGATAACAAAATTTGCAAAGCCAAATTAGTATTGATGAAACCCATACTTCATCGTCTGAAAATGAGCCAATTAAATGTAATTCGGAAATTTGCTCAATATAGCTCGTGATTTTACTCAGTGCGTTGAGTAAATAAAATGTCCCCCTTTTTATTTCAAGGATTCAAAAGAATTGCTACCTTTGCAGTATTGGAACCAACAAAGCAGAGTGAGTAAAAACGCAAAAATTGCGAGGTTGCAAATTCGGTAGCTTTATATGTTTTGAAATTATATCACATTGATATACAGGCGGTAAAAACCAAGGTTATAGTCCTGGTGGCACCACTTTAAAAAGAGAGTTACTCTATTGAGTAACTCTCTTTTTTTGTTTATATGACTACGATTTACACTCAGTTTACGCAGGTTGTGTAAACCGAGAAGTAAACCATGAATGTGACTGTAAACGTGATTTGTTACAAATCTAAAGTACTCAAGAACAGTGAATCACCTTTAATGATTAGGGTGTATAAAGACAAGAAACGAAAGTACATCAATCTTAGACTATCCATCAACTCCATCTATTGGGATTTCACCAAGAATGCCCCCAAACTACAATCATACTCTGAGCAGACTATGGAGTTCAAGGCAATGGACAGGGATTTCACAGCGACAAATTTAGTTGAGAAAGTCAGTAAACCCAGCAATTTGAAAACTGTGGAAGAGATGTAAAATTAAAGTTATACAGACCATTATATAGCATAGACTATGTTTGAGAGTAGAGAATATTCAATTAATTCTCATATTTTATTGCTCATATTAAAACAACACCTACCCTTGCAACGCCTTAACCCGAAAGACAGTTTACTAATAATTTAAACAAGATATTATTAACTTAACAGCTTGTGTAAACCCAGAGGAAAACTAGTAGCTAAAAGAACAATGCTCAAGATACATGAGAAGAAGCAAAGTACAATAGCTCTGTTGGTTGTTCATTAGTTCCATCCCATCATTGTACATTTGCTTGGCTTACGCATTCAAAATATGCTTTCCTCCTTTTATTCCGGACGACTATAGTTTGGTGATTCACTAGTGATGGTGACATCGTGCGGATGACTTTCTAAAACTCCCGCATTAGTAATGCGAGTAAATTTAGCATCGTGCAATTTTTCGATACTTGCTGCGCCACAATATCCCATTCCCGAACGAAGTCCGCCACTTAACTGATAGATAACTTCACACAGTGTGCCTTTGTATGGAACACGAGCTGCAATACCTTCGGGAACTAATTTCTTAACATCCATTTCTCCACTTTGGAAATAACGGTCTTTAGAACCGTTCTCCATTGCTTCCAAAGACCCCATGCCACGATAAGACTTAAACTTACGTCCGTTGAAGATAATTGTTTCGCCCGGAGATTCTTCGGTACCTGCTACTAACGAACCTATCATTACACAATAGCCACCGGCAGCTAAAGCCTTCACAACATCTCCGGAATAACGTAAACCACCATCGGCAATCAATGGAACACCTGTCCCTTTTAATGCTTTTGCCACATCATAAACGGCAGAGAGTTGAGGCACTCCTACTCCGGCAACTACACGAGTAGTACAAATAGAACCCGGTCCGATTCCTACTTTTACTCCATCGGCTCCTGCTTCCACTAAAGCTTTGGCAGCTTCTCCGGTAGCAATGTTGCCTACTATGATGTCTATTTGAGGGAAAAGCTTTTTCGCTTCTTTAAGTTTTTCTATCACAAACAAAGAATGTCCGTGAGCGGTATCAATAACGATAGCATCCGCACCTGCATCCACAAGTGCCTGCATTCTATCTATGGTATCGGAAGTTACTCCCACTCCGGCAGCCACTCGCAAGCGACCTTTGTCGTCTTTACAGGCCATTGGTTTGTCTTTGGCTTTCGTAATGTCTTTATAGGTAATCAGTCCGATAAGCTTACCGTCTTTACCGATCACCGGAAGTTTCTCTATTTTATGTTTCTGAAGAATTTGAGCAGCAGCTTCAAGGTCGGTCGATTGATTAGTGGTTACTAAGTTTTCTTTAGTCATCACCGCATCAATATATTTATCCATATTCCTTTCGAATCGCAAATCTCGGTTTGTTACGATACCTACCAAATAGCCTTCGTCATCGACAACAGGAATACCTCCAATCTTATATTCAGCCATTAAAGCTAAAGCATCGCGAACCTTAGACCCTCTTTGGATAGTTATCGGGTCGTATATCATTCCGTTTTCAGCACGTTTCACGATAGCCACTTGTCTTGCTTGGTCTTCAATCGACATATTCTTATGAATAACGCCAATACCTCCTTCGCGGGCTATGGCAATCGCCATTTTAGCTTCGGTTACCGTATCCATAGCTGCGGTAACGAAAGGAACTTTCAACTCAATGTTTCGTGAAAACTTTGTCACAAGGTCGACAGTGCGTGGTAGCACTTCTGAATAGGCAGGGATTAAAAGTACGTCGTCGTACGTTAATCCATCCATTACAATCTTATCTGCAATAAATGACATAGGGCTTATGCTTTAGAAATTATTGCGTGCAAATATACGCTTTTTATTCAGAACAGAGATATTCTCTTTCTTATTTTTTGTGAAACGAGCAGCAAAAAATATTTTTTTGCTGCTCGTTATTTTATTAGTTTGCCATTTCCGAAATAAACTTGATACGAACAAGCCTAATTTCATCTTCGGTGTAATCATCGCCAAGTTCTCCTACCGCATCATCAATCTTATCGGTTGTTGAATCCTTGAAATATTCATAAATGTCCTCCATGTGGTCTTCATCCATAATTTCTTGCAAGAAGTAATCTATATTCAACTTTGTACCGGAATAAACTATCGCCTCTATTTCGTCTAGCAACTCCGAAAATTCGATACCTTTACCTAATGCAATATCATCTAATGCCACCTTACGGTCTATACTTTGTATGATAGACACTTTCAATTTCGACTTATTGGCTACCGTGCGCACACGTAAATCTTCGGGACGTTCTATCTCGTTTTCTTCGCAATGTTTCTTTATCAGCACACAAAATTCTTCGCCATATCGTTTTGCCTTTCCGGCACCAACTCCCGGTATATTTTGCAATTCGTCTAACGACACCGGATAAATGGTAGCCATAGCTTCCAACGAAGGGTCTTGAAATACAACATAAGGAGGTACGTCTAATCTTTTTGATATTTTTTTACGTAGGTCCTTCAACATTGAATACAAGACGGGATCTACCGCACACGAAGCACCTCCGCGTACCGGGGTTTCCTCATCTTCTTCTTCAAAGTCGTTATCTTCTGTTATTTTAAATGATTTAGGATGTTTTAGAAATTTATTTCCGTCTCCCGTTACTTTTAATAATCCATAGTTTTCAACATCTTTGCTTAGATAGCCTGCTATCAAAGCTTGTCGAATAACGGCATTCCACGTCTTATCTTCATCACCCATACCCGAACCAAAGACTTCTAGTTCTTCGTGTTTATGAGCTAATACTTCGGAAGTCTCTCTTCCTTGCAATACATCGATAATATAGTCTGCCTTAAAATTCTCTTTCACTGCAATAATAGCTTCTATTACTGCACATAATGAATCCTGAGCCTCCACTTGCTTCTTTGGGTTTAAACAGTTGTCACAATTTCCACAATTATCTTCCAAATATTCTTCGCCGAAATAATGCAATAAGCTCTTTCGACGACAGATAGAAGATTCGGCATACGCAGCTGTTTCCAACAGAAGCTGCTTACCTATTTCCTGCTCTGCCACAGGTTTGCCTTGCATAAATTTCTCTAATTTTTGCAAGTCTTTATTCGTATAAAAAGTAATACAAACACCTTCTCCTCCATCTCGTCCGGCTCTACCTGTTTCTTGGTAATAACCTTCCAGACTTTTAGGAATATCGTAATGTATTACAAAACGCACATCGGGTTTATCAATGCCCATACCAAAAGCAATTGTAGCCACTATCACGTCTATCTTCTCCATCAAAAAGTCATCTTGATTGAGCGTACGTGTAGCAGAGTCCATTCCTGCATGATAAGCACGAGCATTAATGCCATTTGCTTGCAAAATTTCGGCAAGTTCTTCTACCTTCTTTCTGCTCAAGCAATAAACGATACCCGACTTGCTCGCATTTCCTTTCATGAACTTGATAATCTCCTTATCTATATTGTTCGTTTTTGGGCGAACTTCATAATACAGATTTGGACGATTAAAAGATGATTTAAACACTTTCGTGTCCATCATTCCAAGATTCTTTTGAATATCATGCTGAACTTTAGGAGTCGCCGTTGCGGTAAGTGCTATCAATGGAGCATTTCCTATTTCATTTATAATTGGACGAATACGACGGTATTCGGGGCGGAAATCGTGTCCCCATTCCGATATACAATGAGCTTCGTCTACGGCATAAAAGGAAATTTTAATGCTCTTCAAGAATTCCACATTCTCCTCTTTGGTCAACGATTCGGGAGCGACGTAAAGTAACTTAGTTTTACCGGAAAGGATATCTTGCTTCACTTGGTCAATAGCTCCCTTATTGAGAGAAGAATTGATAAAGTGGGCTATTCCATCTTCTTCACTGAAGTTACGCATCGCATCCACTTGATTCTTCATCAACGCAATCAAAGGAGAAATAACAATAGCAGTGCCCTCCATTATCAACGATGGCAATTGATAGCAAAGCGACTTTCCACCCCCGGTAGGCATTAATACAAATGTATCATTGCCGGCAAGTACGTTTTCTATAATTGCCTCTTGGTTTCCTTTAAACTTTCCAAAACCAAAATACGTCTTTAGTTGTTCTGTTAAATTAATCTTCTTTGCCATTGTATAAATAGTTTTACGCCGTTGTAAATTCATACATTAGAATCCCTTCTAAGATTCCAAACAAAGTTATAAACAACTTCTTAAATATTACGTACTTTCGCCAATTATTTTCTATTAATATCAAAAGACGAGCGATTAATGTCGCTTATCTTTTGATATTAAGCCGTTTGCAATCTCGACAAATTTGCTTTTTCCAGCTGATGTTGTGCATATTCGAGCGTTACTTCATACGAAGTCTCGTGTTTTGATGGCATTTCGAACATTGTATCTATCATTATAGTCTCTACGATAGATCTCAAACCACGAGCGCCAAGTCTATATTCTACCGCTTTATCAACAATATATTCAAATACTTCCGGTTGAAATGTTAACTGTATATTATCCATTTCAAAAAGTTTGACATACTGCTTGATGATTGAATTTTTAGGTTCGGTCAAGATAGCACGCAAAGCTGTTCTATCAAGCGGATTGAGATAAGTCAATACCGGTAAGCGACCTATTATTTCGGGTATTAATCCAAAAGATTTGAGATCTTGAGGAGCAATATATTGCATAATGTTGCTTTTGTCGATATTTGCAGATGCTTGAGATGCATTATATCCCACCACATGGGTGTTTAAGCGTTGAGCAATTTTCTTTTCAATACCATCGAATGCGCCACCACATATAAACAAGATATTTTTGGTGTTCACCTCAATCATTTTCTGATCGGGATGTTTACGTCCACCCTGAGGGGGAACATTAATAGCTGCTCCTTCGAGTAGTTTCAAAAGTCCTTGTTGCACGCCTTCGCCACTTACATCGCGAGTAATAGATGGGTTATCTCCTTTCCGAGCTATTTTATCTATCTCATCTATAAACACAATTCCTCTTTCTGCCTCAGCTACATTATAGTCTGCTACTTGAAGCAATCGAGTTAAAATGCTTTCAATATCTTCTCCTACATAACCGGCTTCGGTCAACACAGTAGCGTCTACGATAGTAAAAGGTACGTGAAGTAGCTTTGCAATGGTCTTTGCCAAAAGCGTTTTCCCCGTTCCGGTACTTCCTACCATGATGATATTCGATTTTTCAATTTCCACATCATCACCGCTGTCTTTTTGTAAAAGACGCTTATAATGATTATAGACCGACACAGCAAGAAAACGTTTTGCATCGTCTTGTCCAATAACGTATTGGTCTAAGAAAGTTTTTATCTGAGTTGGTTTAGGGAGTTCTTTAAAGTTGAGCTTGGCTGTTCCTTCTTTTTCCTTATTTCCACCAAGAGCCTCTTGCGTAATTTCGTAAGCTTGCGTAGCACAAGTATTACAAATAAAGCCGTTCATTCCTGTAATCAAGAACTCACATTCGTGTTCTGAACGTCCACAAAAGCTACATTTTCTTTTATTCTTCGATGATTTAGAATCTTCCAATTTCTATTATTTAGTTTTGTTATACCTTATATTATACAAATCCTTAAATGGTTTTTGGCTTGCGTATAAGCACATTGTCAATCATACCATATTCTTTTGCTTCTTGAGCAGTCATCCAATAATCACGATCGGAATCAGCCCACACTTTATCGAAATCGGTATGAGAATGGTCGGCAATGATAGTATAAAGTTCTTTTTTCAACTTCTGAATTTCACGAGCGGTAATTTCTATATCCGAAGCTTGTCCTTGTGCTCCGCCCATTGGCTGATGAATCATTGTGCGAGAATGAGTAAGACCGGAACGTTTGCCTTCGGTACCTGCCACTAAAAGAACTGCTGCCATCGATGCTGCCATACCGGTGCAGATAGTTGCCACATCACTGGTGATAAATTGCATCGTATCGTAGATGCCTAAACCGGCAGAAACAGAGCCACCCGGCGAGTTGATATAAATAGAAATATCTTTGCCCGCATCCACCGAATCGAGATAAAGCAATTGCGCTTGCAAGATATTTGCCGTATTCTCATCTATCTGTGTGCCTAAGAAGATAATTCTATCCATCATCAAGCGTGAGAATACATCTAATTGAGTAACGTTCAATTGGCGTTCTTCTAATATATAAGGATTAAGATATGCTCCCTCCGATTTTATCACGTCATCCAATACCATGCTATTCACACCTAAATGTTTCGTCGCGTATTTTCTGAAATCATCCATGTCTATGTTTGTTTAATAATTAATATATAAAAAGGAGGCTTTTAGCCTATCCATATTCGAGCTAACAAAATTACAAAAATAATCGTACCGAAGCACTATTTCTTTTGTTTATAGCAGAACATTTAGACTAATAGCCCCCTCTTTTAGGAAGTTTTAGCAATTTATTTGCTTCTATAGGAGATTCTATTCAAACATTTTGTTGAATTCTTCTGCAGAAACAGTTTTATTGTTCAATTTCACTTTAGCTTTTAGTGCTTCAGCAAGCTTAACTTCAACAGCACGATTTACTAATCCGTCAACGCTTTCTTTCTTTTTCAACATCTCTTGTGCATAGTTATCAAGAAGGTCGTCAGGAATACTCATCATACCATATTGAGCAAATTGAGCTTTGGTTGCTTCTTTTGCCATATTAATGACATCAGCTTGCTCTACTTTTATCTCGTTAGCTTCTACTAATTGTTCTTTGAT
This sequence comes from Bacteroidaceae bacterium, assembly GCA_036655555.1. GTDB lineage: Bacteria > Bacteroidota > Bacteroidia > Bacteroidales > Bacteroidaceae > Bacteroides. The sequence continues at coordinate 7,820 of JAVVPX010000063.1, forward strand.
TAAGTGCCAGCTTAGTTCTTCAACGCTCTTTTCATAGTTTTCTTCTACAAAAGCTTCGCCTTTATCTTCGTTGTTCATCAACATGATGCGTTTAAGAACGGTATCCGAAAATTCTAGTTTGCCAATCTTGTTCATTAAGAAGTTACGTACGTCTATTAAGAATTTATAGTTTGCGTCTGCTACAAATTGTCCGGCAAGCACTTCTTTTGTCTTAGTCAAAAATTCTTCTTTAGATTTCACAACATCTTTGCCATAAACTTGGTCGAAGATTTCTTGTGATAATTCTGCTTCTTTGAAGCGAGTGATTTCGGCAACTTGGAAACTAAAATTGGCAGTAATGCCGGCCACTTCTTTTTTGTCTTTCTTCAAAAGAGTAGAAAGTTCGGCTTCGTTACCATCGTAAGCTGTATTTGGATTGAACACAAGCACATCGTTTATTTTAGTGTCATTAAAGATTGCTTTTTGTTCATCGTTCTTCATATAAGAAGGCATCAATACGGCATCATCTACTTGAATGCCACCTTCTTTTGTATTTCCGGCTTCGTCCAATTCAGCTAGTAGACCTTTAAGCATATCTTTGTCTTGGTAAGTATCTACCTTGTCGTAGTTACCACCACGTTGTGTATAAGCTTTCACTTGTTTCTCTACCATATCGTCAGATACAGCAATAGTGTAGTAGTCTATAACATCTTTGTCGGACAACTCTACTTTAAATTCAGGAGCTAAAGCAACGTCAAACAAAAATTCAAACTCTTCCATCGTATCAAAGTCTACAACCGGTTGTTTCTCCTCGTTAGGAAGTGGTTCGCCAAGGAATTTAATCTTGTTATCTTTCAGATATCCGTAAACTTGCTCTTGGAGTAGTTTATTTACTTCTTCGGCTAATACGGCTTTACCATATTGTTTTTTTATTAGTCCCATAGGAACCATTCCCGGACGGAAACCCGGAATATTAGCTTTCTGGCGGAATGTCTTCAGCGATTTATCTACTTTTTCTTGATAATCTGCTTTCTCAAGCTTCACTGTAAGCAATGCGCTTACTTTGTCAACGTTTTGCAATGAAATGTTCATTCTGACAACTTATTTATTTGATTTATACTTTATTCTACAAAATAGGACGCAAAATTAGTGTTAATCTTTCAATTATCAAACTTCTATGGAATAAAAGATTTGATTGTTAGTTTCTTTTAAGGAGAGAAAACCGTAGTTTATACTTAATAACTTCACCTCTCAGACATTGAGTTACAAAAAATATTTTCACTTATTGGTTGTTTATTCAAATTTAATCGTTTTCTTTGCTGCGTAAAGGTGATAGATTATAAAGTCATCTTTCAGAGTATATTATCAATTATTTATTTTATCAGTATTTATTATGAATATTTACGTTGGGAACCTTAACTACCGTGTTAGGGACACAGATTTGCAAGGCATTTTAGAAGATTACAGTTCAGTAACCTCAGTAAAAGTTGTGATGGATCGCGAAACAGGTAAATCTAAAGGTTTTGGATTTATTGAAATGTCGGACGACGCAGAGGGTGCAAAAGCTATTGAAGAACTTAATGGTGCTGACTTCGAAGGTCGTGCATTAGTTGTAAAGGAAGCAAGACCTAAATTCTAAACAAATTATAGGAAAATAGAAGAGACCTTCTATCGTGATGCGATAGGAGGTTTTTTCGTTATAAAGAAATATTTTAAAATAGTTATGAAAGGAATATTCGAGAATAGTACAGGTTTTACCAAACTGTGTTTGCTTTTATTAATCGTTTTAGGCGGTGGTTGCGTTGCTATTGCTGTTTCTTCTGCTTACCTATTACTTAGTGGTAGTCACGGCAACGAGGTAGAAAGTTTGAGAATGACACTCATCATTCAAGACCTATTCCTCTTCATTCTTACTCCTATTGTTGCTCAATATTTTCTATGGAAAGCTCCTATCGGCAAAACACTTAAATTAAGTGTTCCTAAACTATCCATTTTATTCTTTGGAGTAATAGCCACAACTGCCATCAGTCCTTTTATTGATCTTTTGGGTACGTGGAACGCAAACTTACAGCTTCCCGATTCGATGAATGCCATTCAGCAGTGGATTGTAGAAGCGGAAAAGCAAGCAGAACTGCTCACCAAAAAGATGTTGGAAACTGCTACATGGGGAGGGTTCCTCACAAACATTTTTATCATCGCCATCTTAGCAGGCATTGGCGAAGAACTTCTTTTTAGGGGTGTTCTTCAAAAGATATTTATCGATTGGACAAAAAATATTCATGTGGGCATACTCATTGCCGCCTTTGTGTTCAGCGCTATACACTTTCAGTTTCTCGGGTTCTTTCCTCGATTTATATTGGGAGCTTTTCTAGGATATCTTTATATATGGAGTGGCAGCATCTGGGTTCCCATCATTGCACATTGCTTCAACAATGCTCTTGTCATTATATTCACGCCTAACACTTTTAACCAAAATTGCGAGCTTATTCAATTCGTGAGCAAGGTAGACAATTCTAGTTGGTTTGTTTTGGCAAGCATTATTGTCACCTCCCTCTGTATGTGGAAAATATATAGCGTGCGAAAGTCCTAAAAAGTCTTCCGTATTATTTCAAAAGTCTTCAGTATTATTTTGAAAATGAACCGTATTATTTTTTAAGTCATCCATATTATTTTGAATACGAACTTTAGCGTTGATTTCGTCGGCGTTAAAGTTTTACCTTTTTAGATACCACTTCCGACTCATTATGAATACGGTCGAGAGCAGTCACTACATAACGATACTTGGTCTTACCCTTTTCATACGGCAATTTATAGAATGTGTTGCGAGTAATTGCCACAATCTTTGACGGGTCGTTAATGTCTACCTTTTCTTTGCGTGCGAAACGATAAACAACGTACTGAACAGCTTCATCCATTGCTGTCTTTGCCTTGGGAGCTTGCCAAAAGAGTATCAATCCATCTGCTATCCACACATCTTTAACCTTACGCACCTTGTCGGGAGCCTCATCGTCTATAAAAGGAAACACAGGGGGAAGAGCAGGATATTTGTGATAATTTTGCGCCAAAGCCGTTCGATATCCACCCGCATTTGTTATCACAGCATTAGCAGGCCATTGGCAACTACCTCCTACTGTTGGTAACGAGCGTTGTAACTCCATTTTGCGAGGCATTTGGTTGATAGCAGGATTCTTCAAGTCGTTTTTGCTAACCGTGCGCATCACATCTTGACCAATAAACAATGGACGAGCGGAAGCATTCTTTGCCCACCAACCAATCAGTGTTTCGTAGTCTGCAGCAGGATGTCCTATCTCCCAATATATTTGTGGAATGTTATAATCTATCCAACCGTTGTTAATCCACAAAAGTATGTCGGCATATAAATCGTCGTAGTTTTGCAATCCGTTTGTATTACTACCATTTGAGTCGTTTTTTTTATTTCGATAGATACCAAAAGGAGAAACTCCGAACTTAACCCAAGGTTTGCAAGCACGGATAGTTTCGTGGATTTGCTTAATAAGCACATTCACATTGTCGCGCCTCCAATTTCCTCTGTCTTTGAATCCCATACCGTAACGGGCAAAAGCCAAATCGTCAGGAAAAGGAGTGCCGGCAATAGGATACGGATAAAAATAATCGTCCATGTGAATAGCATCTACATCGTAACGAGAAACAATATCCGTAATCACTTTACAAATATGCTTACGCGACTCGGGCAAACCGGGATTAAAATATAATTGATTGCCATATTCCACAAACCATTCAGGATGTTGATAATAGAGATGAGTAGAGGCAAGTTTGGTATTCTTATTCGTTTTTACTCGATAAGGGTTGACCCATGCGTGAAACTCCATGCCACGTTGGTGACATTCTTTTATCATAAAAGCCATTGGGTCCCAAAAGGGAGTAGGCGCCTGTCCTTGCGTTCCGGTAAGCAATCGGCTCCACGGTTCTAAAGAAGAAGGATAAAGTGCGTCTGCTTCGGGACGTATTTGAAAGATAATCGCGTTGATACCGGCTTGTTGCAAAGTATCTAATTGCTGAACAAGGAGCTGTTGCATCTTTACTGTTTCCATTCCCATGTATTGTCCGTTCACAGTATGCATCCATGCACCACGGAACTCGCGTTTAGGATATTGGGCAAACAAGGTAAGGCAAACAAACAGTAGCGAAAGTGTCGTGATTAGCTTTGATTTCATGGAGAAAAGGATTGTTTTTAGTACGATTCTATTTTTATTTTATACGAGAAAGAACCTAGGGGAGTAGAGGCATGTGCAATATAGAAACCTTTTGCAGGAAGAGGTACTATTTGTCCGGCACTGAGACGTTCAACCACCACCACTTGTTTACCGGTAATATCTACTATTTGCAAATCAGCCGTTCCTTCATAGCCATTTAAGGCAATGCCGTCGTTCGTTTTACAAACATAAACGGCAGGTGCTGTGGTTGTGGATATAGCGCTCCCTGCTTTGCCTAATTTCAATCCGACTACTACCGGATCGTGGTCGGAGCAACGATACATCGTATTGTCTATTCCATTCTGATATCCCGCAATTGTATTTTCATCGGTATTGATATGAAAGACCGTCACTCCTGTAATTTGTGTATCCATTGATTTAGAAGCCAACGCATGGTCGAGATGTCCCACTCTTGACTTATAAGAATAGCTATATCCACCCGGTTCCCATTTGTTATATTCATTAATGAAACCATTGTTATATAGATAACGTATAGGTTCTTCCATTGCATAAGCATTTAAATCGCCTAAGATGAGCACATCGGGATCGTTATATTGGGCATTAAGATTTTGGTTGAGATAATCGACCAACTGTTGTGCATTTCTTAAACGAATGGAGTTTCCTTTATCGGGAGCCTTACTCGCCTTCGATTGAAAATGATTGAGACTAAGCACAAATTTTTCACCGGTAGCGACTTCTTGAAAACCTTGCGTATATTGTCTCTTGGCATACACTCCCGTTGCAAATGTTCCCAATCCTCCATAAGGAGAGACTTTAGAAGATTTATAAAGGAAACCTATTTTTGTATATTTTGTCGAAGAGTAATTACCATCATAGAGGTAGGTATAAATAGTTGCGCCCATCACTTTGTTTATCGCTTCGGCAAGAGCAACTCCCGTTTGAGGATCTTCTTGCAACTCGCATAAGGCAAAAATATCTGCATCAATATTACTTAGTGCTTTCACTATTTTTGTTTGTTGTTGTTCAAACTGTTCTTGCGAGTGAGGCCCTAAAGAATTCTGCCAATTAGGAGAATAGTTTTCTATATTGAATCCGCAAACTTTCAAGGTATAATTTCCAATGGCAGCATGACGTTCGGGGCGTGAAGCCAACTGATAAGATACTACATCATTATTCGCATAAACTACCACATTTAGGGAATCTTTAATTTTCGCTTTCAATCCATTTATACGAGTACCTAAGCGAACAAATGAAGATTGACCACTTAAATGGAAATCTCTCATCAACATATAGATAGAGTCCTTACGCTGTTTCTCATATTCGGGTGTACCTGCCACATAAAGTTCATCAGGCTCTACTACTCTACACGAGGATAGATACATATTATCTTCGTAGCGATTATGCCCACAGACATACAAAGTTTGATCGAAAACGACCTCCTTACCAACATATTTTTTCCAACTACCATCTCTAAACAGCTCGGGAAAAGTCACTTTCTCTTGTGCAAAAGAGGAAATCACAAATAGGCCAATTAATAGATTTAAAAATAGTCTTTTCATAGTTGTATGTATTTAATCCATTATGATGGTGCAAATTTAATTATTATATATGACTTTCGAGGTATATGACTTCAATATTTCAACTCGAAGTTTCCCTGCTCCGTTATTTTATTTACCTTTGCAGGTTCTTTAAAAGCAACTCATGGCAGATAATAAATATATATCTATTAAAGGGGCACGCGTTAACAATCTAAAAAATATTGACGTAGAAATTCCTCGCAATAAATTAATTGTCATCACCGGTTTATCCGGTTCGGGCAAATCTTCTCTAGCTTTCGATACGCTCTATGCCGAAGGTCAACGCCGCTACGTAGAGAGTCTATCGTCGTATGCCCGACAATTTTTGGGTAGAATGAGTAAGCCGGAATGTGACTTTATCAAAGGAATACCTCCTGCTATTGCCATAGAACAAAAGGTGAATAGCCGCAATCCTCGTTCCACAGTAGGCACGTCTACCGAGATATATGAATATCTCCGATTACTGTATGCTCGAATAGGCAGAACTTATTCGCCCGTAAGCGGTGAATGGGTTAAAAAACACACCACAGAAGATATTGTAAATTGTATGCTCTCTTATCCCGAAGGTACTCGCTACACAGTGATGGCTGCCTATCGGAAAGAGGAAGAGGGCTTGGACGGATGGAAACGGAAATTAGAGATGTATCTCAAATTGGGCTTTAGTCGGATAGAAGTGGATGGAGAGGTAAAAATGGTCGAGGAGACTTTGAGTCTCAACACACTTCCCGAACAAACTCCTTACTTAGTGATAGACCGCATGAGTGTATCTAACACCAAAGATAGTATCAGTCGTTTGATAGATTCCGCCGAAACTGCTTTCTATGAAGGAGATGGTAGTTGTTTCCTGCGTTTCTACCTTGAGAAAGAAACGTCATTACACGCTTTCAGTAAGAAGTTTGAAGCAGACGGTATCACGTTTGAAGAACCTACCGACCAAATGTTTTCGTTCAACTCTCCTATTGGTGCTTGTCCCCGTTGCGAAGGATTTGGCAAGGTAATAGGCATTGACGAAAGCCTAGTAGTGCCCAACCGTTCACTCAGCATCTACGATGGAGCAGTAATCTGTTGGCGAGGCGAGAAGATGGGACAATGGAAAGATGCTTTAATACACTCGGCAGCTTCGTTCGACTTTCCTATCTTTACCCCTTACTTTGAACTAACAGACGAACAACGTCGGGTGCTTTGGGAAGGAAACGAATATTTTCAGGGCATCAATGATTTTTTCAAAATGCTGGAGGAAAATCAATACAAGATACAATATAGAGTAATGCTTGCTCGCTATCGGGGCAAGACGCATTGTCCTCTCTGCCATGGCTCGCGCTTAAAGAAAGAAGCAGGATACGTGAAAATAGCCGATAAACC
>JAVVPX010000064.1:0-14886 GCA_036655555.1 Bacteroidaceae bacterium
TTCTAATCATATAAGGAGTTAAGAAAGTGGTAATCACAGAGACTGCCACTACAATAGGATAAAGGAAATCGCTGGTAACATGTAAACTAACACCTAAAGAAGCAATGATGAAAGCAAATTCACCTATCTGCGTCAAGCTAAAGCCGCACTGCATAGCCGTCTTCAAAGGCTGTCCCGAAAGCAATACGCCAAAAGTGCCAAACAATGCTTGACCAATGATTACTGCTAAACTTATCACAATAATAGGAAACGCATACTGAACAATCATCGAAGGATCGACCATCATGCCAACAGAGACAAAGAAGATTGCACCAAACAGATTTTTTACCGGTTTCACCAGACGGTCTATTTGCTCGGCTTCAATAGTTTCTGCTAAAATAGAGCCCATAACAAAAGCTCCAAAAGCAGCAGAGAAACCAACTTTAGAAGCAAGTACTACCATACCGAAACACATACCGAGAGAGACAATGAGCAAAGTTTCATCGCCCATCCACTTCTTTGCTCTTTTCAAGAATCCGGGAATAATATAGATGCCAACGATGAAACATAGTATCAAGAAAAACACTAACTTGGCGATGCTTTCTATCATATCCGCCCCTTCAAAGTTATTGCTCACCGCCATGGTCGAAAGCATCACCATCAGCGCAATTGCCAATATATCTTCCAAAATAAGAATACTTAGCACCAATCCGGCGAATCGTTGTTTGCGCAAACCTAAATCGTCGAAAGCCTTATAAATAATAGTGGTGGACGACATAGCAAGCATTCCTCCCAAGAACAAACAATCCATCCGTTTCCAACCAAAGCTTATGCCAACAGCAATGCCTACCAATATCATACAAAAGATAATGGTGGAAGCAGCAATAATAGCTGTTCCACCTACTTTCATTAACTTTTTAAAGCTAAATTCCAGACCTAGAGCAAACAACAGAAAGACAACCCCAATGTCTGCCCAAGTTTGGATATTACTTGTATCGATAACCGATGGTAACACCGGCATATGAGGACTTGCTAAGAATCCGGCAACAATATATCCCAATACCAACGGCTGCTTAAGCCGTTTAAATATGAGTGTTATAATGCCGGCACTAATCAGTATAAGTGCTAAATCGGCTATTAGTGTGGGAAGTTCGGACATAGTATTTCCTGCTTATTTCCCACAAATGTACAAAATATTCAGAATAATTCAACAAACTAACTAGTCTTTTTCCTAAAAACGATACCTTAAATCTATGCCCAACTGCATCGGCTTGCCTAGTTGCATAAATCCCGCAACAGCTTTTCCGGGAACACTCACATCACCAATAGTCTCGAAGTAGAAGGTGGAATAAGTAGTATTCAAGGCATTCTTTGCCCAAAGACTAATACCTAAATCACAAAGATTAAGCGTAGCACGCGCATTAAGTATGCCATATAAATCTTGTTTTACATCGTTTCGCTCCGTCCATAATATTTTGCCTGCTCCGTTGTATTGAGCATCAATCACCACACTTTTTATTATCCGATGATTGAAAGCAAAAGTATAGTCCGCTCCTATCGAAAAAGTATTGCGTGGAGTCATTGGCACAAAGTTTCCTTTCAAGTCTACCGTTACAAGCTCTCCTTTTTCGTTTTTTTGATTAGAGAGATAATCGGTAAAAGTAGCATGAGTATAGCCATACGAACCATAAAGATTAAAAGATTTGGTAATACTTGCTCTAAAAGCCATTTCTGCACCAAGACTGCGACTACGTCCGGCATTCACCGTGATACGTCCCAATCCGTTTTCGGCAAACTTCGCTATTTGTTGGTCTCGAATATCCATATAGAATGCAGTGAGGTCGGTAGTAAATTTACCCGAGAACATAGATAAATGAGTACCTAGCTCATAGCTCCATGTAAATTCCGGTTTATAAGTAACAGCCTCTTTGATATTTAAATTAGTTTCTTTAATAGGCATTTTACTCAACATTTGGTCTACCCTATCCGGTGTCATTCCGGGAATATTCAATGCCAAAATATATTCTTTACTACCTTCTTTCACCTGCTTCATCATACCTGTTTGCATGGTTGAAGAGATGAGGTCAGAAAACATTTGAATGTTATAACCTCCCGAACGATAACCTTTTGATGCAGAAATATAAATGCTGTTGGTAGCATTAAAATCATATTTGATGGCAGCTTTAGGTAACACTTGCAGATAGTCTGTCTTTTCATTACCTTTCAGCACAGAATTATTGACAAGCGGTAATTTAACTTTCATTTGCCCCATGTTCATATTGAAAGCATAATCTATTGAGGTGGAAGCATTGTAATCCAACTTCGTTTTTTCATAATCCAAGCGCAAACCTAATGTTACCGATAGACCTTTGACAAATAAATTATTGTAAGTAGATTGATGATACACAGCAGCACTCATCACCGGTGTATCGTAATTGCCTTCTACCGATAACGTTTCGTTGTTTATCTTCATATTCATCTGCGGCATGGGAATATTCTTAAACACTTTGTTGATATTGCCCTCAATCATTGTTTTCACTCCATCTTCTCTAAATGTAACCGGCCCGTCGGTATTTAAAGCTTGATAGAAGCCAAATGCTCCCGTCACCCATTGCCAATTTTTGCCCGGCTTAGATTTTAGCGTAATCTCTTCCGTCACAGAGTTTAAACGCTGTTTTTGCATGATAGTATATACCTTACGTGGCGAAAAGTCTTGATCCATAAACATTCTATCATTGAGATTTTGATAACCGGTCACCGCGTTTAAGGTAAAGTTCTTTGCCTGATATTCTATATTCAGCCCCGCATTGAGTAAACCTCGTCGATAAGAACTTTCTTTATCGTAGCCTACCGGATCAATTACTTCAGTATCTTTATGATACAGTCCATAAGCATATCCTCCTTGGTCGTTATATTCATATCCGACAGTAAAATCGAATTTCAAATTCTCGTTCGGTAACCAGATAGCACGCATTCTTCCACCGCCTGCACTCAATGGATCTACTTTCTTATTCAACGTAGTATTTTTAAAGAAACCGCCGCCATATTCATAGAAACCACCTGCCGAGAAAGCAAACTTGTCGCTCCAACGATGATAATGAGTGGCAGACGCACTATAATTATTGTATGTACCCGCACTCAGTTTCACATCAGTACCTTGATAGCTAAACGGAGATTTGGTATGCACTTTTATCAATCCGCCCATTGTATTTCGTCCATAAAGAGTGCCTTGTGGTCCACGCAAGATGTCGATGCGTTCAATATCGAAGAAGTTGAAATCGAATGCCGACTTATCAACATACGGAATATTATCGACATATAATCCTACAGCCGGAGTATTGATACGTGCGCCAACACCTCTTATATAAATGGCGGAAGTTAATCGCGAACCATAGTCCGGCATATAAAAGTTTGGAACTATTCCACTTATATTTTTCAACGAGTTTATTTGTTGCGCCTGCATCTCTTTTTGCGACAGCAACGACACCGAAGTCGGCAATTGTCTCAATTTAGTAGTCTCTTTAGGTGAGCCAATCACTAATACTTCTTCGATATCCACTACCCTAGTAGTATCTTTTGGTGCAACATTATCTGCCCATATCGGTAAAGTTAGTAAAGTCACTAGTAATAGTAATGTAAATTTTTTCATCTTTATCGTATTTCTTTTTGTTTCGTATGCAAAGGAACAGCTAATTATTGAGCTGCACAATCCTAATAAATGAGGATAATTAATCAAAAGAAAGACTATTCCTATATTATTCAGAGCTTTTAACTATAACTTATCCCCAAATTTTCTACTTTTGTCATATAAGATAAAAGATAATGCCATGAACAGAACCTTTTTTTATTCCGCGATGCTCCTTTGTCTCTCTTTTTCCTCTTGTAAGGTAATAGAGACTACTTCAGTAGATTATCTTCAACCCGCCGACATCAGTTTTCCGCCGGAAGTCAAGCGTGTTGCTATCGTCAACAATCTTCCTCTAGCCGATGGCAATAACCAAATAAAAGGCGAGACAAAGGAAGAATTACAAGAAATAAGCAAAATAACGACCCTCACCGATGGAGATGGGAAGATAGCAGCCGAAACTTTAGCGGCTAAGATAGCGGAGGGAAACTATTTCGACCAAGTTATTATCTGCGATTCGGCGCTAAGAGCACACGACTCTTTTACTCGCGACCCTAAACTAGAAAAAGAAGAAATAGAAACCTTGACCGAAGATTTAGATGTAGATGCACTCTTCTCCTTAGAGGAATTGAAGATAAAGTCGTTGCGAAAAATATGTTATCTTCCACAATATGAACTATTTAAAGGCACGGTAGATGCCGAGGTGAATCCTCTGCTTCGCGTGTATCTTCGTACTCGTTCTGTGCCAATGGTTAGTCTATCTGATAGAGATAGTATTTATTGGGAAGAATACGAAAAATCGGAATTTTATATTAATCATCTGTTAATAAAAGACGAAGAAGTACTTCAAGAAGCTTCTTCTTTTGCGGCTAGCCTTCCGATAAAACATTTATTGCCCACTTGGAAAAGCATGAAACGTTATTACTACGCCAGCGGTTCAATAGAAATGCGGGACGCAGCCGTTTCGGTTCGTGAAAACATGTGGGATAACGCATTGTCATTATGGCAACGGGCAAACAAATACAAGAGCGATAAACTAAAAATGCGTACGTCTCTCAATATTGCGCTCTACTATGAACTAAAAGATAGCCTAGACTTAGCGGAGACATGGGCAAGCAAAGCAAAGAAGATTGCTGCAAAAAAATTAAAGAAGAATGCCAACGGTGAAATAGAGGAATCAACTCAAGACTATGCATTGATTGTGCTTTATTTAGAAGAGTTAAAGACCCGAAAAGCCCAAATACAGAAACTATCTCTGCAAATGAATCGATTTAATGATGATTTTTAAGCAATAATAGTTGGTAGAATGATTTTTTTTGTACTTTTGAGTTCTATTACAATATAAATATAAGTAAGAAAAATATGAAGCTGAGTACACAATCACATTCTCTCATTGAATCAGCCTTGCGGGAAGCAATGAGTAAGTTTACAACAAGCGGTGAGCAAACTGTTGTTACTGACATTCATCTTCAGCCCAAGCAAGATACCGGTGAACTACTTATCTTCGACGACGACGACGAAATATTAGCAAGTACTTTTATCGATGAATGGAAAGAGTATGAAAGCGAAGATTTCTATCAAGGAATAGAAAAGCTACTTAGTGCCGATTTAAGCAGACTAAGAGGAACAGGTATTTTTGAAGTACCTTCCATCCTGCAACCCTATTCTTTTGTATTAGTAGATGACGACAAAGAAACCGTAGCGGAACTTCTATTGATAGATGATGACACCATACTCGTTAACGATGATTTACTGAAAGGTTTAGACGAAGAGCTAGACGACTTCCTAAAAGACTTGTTAGAAAATTAAGATATTATAATCAGCATTTAACGCAAATAAGGCGGATGAATATTAATTCATCCGCCTTATTTATGTGCAGGATTTTGTCCTGCACATATTTTGTTTATGCTTTCTTTAAGTTCTCTAAGTTTTCCTTTAAAGAGTTGATAATACTTTCCGCATCAGCTTGCTTCTTGCGTTCACCATCAATAACGGTTGCAGGAGCTTTGCTTACGAACTTCTCGTTGCTCAACTTTTTTAGTACCGATTGAAGGAATCCTTCTTGATAGATTAAGTCAGCTTCCAATTTAGCAATTTCAGCCTCAACATCTATCAAGTTGCCCAATGGAACAGCATATTCAGCTGTGCCTACAATGAACGAAGAAGATCCGTCTGCTTTGTCATCCACCGTTGAGATAGAAGTTAAGTTACACATTTTGATGATGGCAGGATTGAAGCTTTCGTATTGGTTGGTGCCCATCACTTGAAGTTCCAAGACTTCCTTCTGCGCAATATTCTTTTGCAAACGAATGGTACGGACGCCACTAATAATTTCCTTTACCGATTCAAAGTTTGCGAGCAATGCCTTGTCGTAAGCCTTTGCCTTTGGCAAAAGTTCGGTCATGATGCTTTCACCTGCTTTGCGTTCGCTAATGCACTGCCATAATTCCTCAGTGATAAACGGCATGAATGGATGAAGTAACTTCAGCAAACTTTCAAAGAAAGCAAGCGCGTTCTTATAAGTTGCTCCATCAATAGGCTGACCATAAGCCGGTTTTATAAGTTCCAAGTACCAAGAAGAAAATTCATCCCAAAACAATTTGTACACAGCCATTAAAGCTTCCGACAATCTATATTTCGAGAATAAATCTGCCATCTCTTCAGTGACTTCTTGTATCTTGCCATCCAACCATTGATTAGCTATCTGAGCCGATTCGGGTGCGGACAAAGATTCGTCTACCGTCCATCCCTGAATCAATCGGAACGCATTCCATATCTTGTTGTTAAAGTTACGTCCTTGTTCGCAAAGAGCATCATCGAAAAGGATATCGTTTCCTGCAGGAGCGGCAAGCATCATACCCATACGTACTCCATCGGCTCCGAATTGCTCGATAAGCTTCAACGGGTCGGGAGAGTTTCCTAACGACTTCGACATCTTTCTGCCTAACTTATCGCGAACAATTCCGGTAAAATAGACATTCTTGAATGGGAATTGTCCTTCGTATTTATAACCTGCCATAATCATGCGAGCTACCCAAAAGAAAATAATATCCGGTCCGGTAACCAAATCGCTGGTAGGGTAATAGTATTTCATTTCTTCGTTGCCCGGACGATTTATTCCATCGAACAAAGAAATAGGCCATAACCATGAAGAAAACCAAGTATCAAGACAGTCTTCATCTTGACGAAGGTCGCTCAACTGCAAGTTGTTGTTCCCTGTTTTTTCCTTAGCTAGTCTTAAAGCTTCCTCTTTGGTATCGGCTACCACATAGCCACCTTCGGGAAGGAAATAAGCAGGGATACGATGTCCCCACCAAAGTTGACGGCTGATGCACCAATCTTTGATATTTTCCATCCAATGGCGATAAGTGTTCTTATATTTAGCAGGATAGAACTTAATATCATCGTTCATCACAGCATCTAAAGCCGGTTTAGCCAATTCGGGCATTTTCAAGAACCATTGCATCGAAAGTTTAGGTTCAATCACCACGTTGGTACGCTCGGAATATCCTACCTTATTATTATAGGATTCTACTTTTTCTAACAGCCCGGCTGCTTCGAGGTCTTTCTCTATCTGTGTACGCACATCGAAGCGATCTTGCCCAACATACAGTCCGGCAGCTTCGCTGATAGTTCCGTTATCGTTAAAGATGTCAATTGTTTGTAAGTTATACTTCTCGCCCAACATATAGTCATTCACATCGTGAGCAGGAGTTACTTTTAAGCAGCCCGTACCAAATTCAATATCCACATATTCGTCTTCGATAACCGGAATTACACGTCCAACCAACGGAACAATTACTTTCTTTCCTTTTAAGTGCTGATTCTTCGGGTCGTTAGGGTTAATACACATAGCAGTATCGCCCATGATAGTTTCCGGACGAGTGGTTGCCACTACAGCATATCCATCTTCGCCTTCAATCTTATATTTCAAGTAGAAAAGCTTATTGTGTTCTTCTTTGAATATAACTTCTTCGTCGCTCAATGCAGTCAAGGCTTTCGGATCCCAATTGACCATTCGCACGCCACGATAAATAAGTCCTTTGTTGTAAAGGTCTACAAAAACTTTTAGTACACTTTCGCTGCGCACTTCGTCCATAGTAAAAGCAGTTCTATCCCAATCGCACGATGCTCCCAACTTCCTTAGTTGTTGTAAGATGATGCCGCCGTGTTTATCCGTCCATTGCCAAGCATGACCTAAAAACTCATCTCTAGTAAGGTCTGTCTTTTTAATTCCTTCGGCAGCTAATTTATTCACCACCTTTGCTTCAGTAGCAATAGAGGCATGGTCGGTACCCGGTACCCAACAAGCATTTTTGCCTTCCATACGAGCACGGCGAACAAGAATGTCTTGAATAGTATTATTAAGCATGTGTCCCATGTGTAGCACTCCCGTCACGTTTGGAGGAGGAATCACGACGGTATAAGGTTTGCGTCCATCGGGTTTTGAACTGAATAGTTTATTCTCCAACCAATATTGGTACCACTTGTCTTCTACATCAGCGGGATTGTACTTACTTGCTAATTCCATGTCTTTATTTTGTAGTTTATATAAATGCTAATAAATAATGTGTGCAAAATTAATAAAAAAGGTTTGAATATACCTATTACCTCTTCCTTATTTGCTACTTTTGTCTCTGTTTATGGAACAAACAGCTCCAAAGAATCAAATAACAGAGATATGCACACAAGACAAGAACAAATGGAAGCTTTCGGACACTTCCTCGATATATTAGACGAGCTACGAGTTAAATGTCCGTGGGATAAGAAACAGACGAATGAAAGTTTGAGAGCCAACACGATAGAAGAAGTTTATGAGCTATCGGATGCCTTGATGAAAGGGGATAAAAAAGATACCTGCAAAGAGTTAGGCGACGTGTTGCTTCATGTTGCTTTTTATGCCAAGATAGCTTCCGAGACGGACGACTTTGATATTAAAGATGTCTGCGACAAACTATGCGACAAGCTTATTTATCGCCATCCTCATGTGTTTGGCGATGTAGTGGCGGAGACGGCAGGACAGGTAACTCAGAATTGGGAACAGCTTAAACTGACAGAAAAGGACGGAAACAAATCGGTGCTTAGCGGCGTGCCCTCCGCTATGCCTTCGCTCATCAAAGCCTATCGCATACAAGACAAAGCCCGCAACGTAGGCTTCGATTGGGAAGAGAAAGAACAGGTGTGGGATAAAGTTCACGAAGAATTTGGCGAGCTGCAAGCAGAGATTGCTAGTATGGATAAAGACAAAGCAGAAGGCGAGTTTGGTGATTTATTTTTCAGTATTATCAATGCAGCTCGTTTATACGGCATTAATCCGGATAATGCGTTGGAACGTACCAACCAAAAGTTTATTCGCCGCTTCAACTATCTGGAAGAACACACCATTAAACAGGGCAAGAATTTGAAAGATATGACACTCGAAGAAATGGATTTCTTTTGGGACGAGGCAAAGAAGAAGGGATTATAAGGAAAAAAGGTTCCTAAAAAAGTCTTCTGTATTATTTCAAAAGTCTTCTGTATTATTTTTAAAACGAACAGTATTATTTCAAAAGTCTTCAGTAATATAATCCACGTATATTATTGAAGACTTTTTTATCTTTAGCAAGAGAAGTTCTAATCTATCTGACAGGAACTTTCACTTTATTTTAGCTCTAATTGAAGTAGCCCTCCGTTCACTAATTCATCGTGTGTGATGCGAAAACGATTGATTGTTTTTCCTCCCAATTGCACCTTGTTAATATAGAGTGCATCGGGTTTAGTATGACTTGCTTCGATTACTAACTTACTTTCTTTGTACCATTTAGGATTTAACTGAATTTCTACTTTATCGAACACCGGAGTTGTTAATGTATATTCCGGCACACCGGGACAATCGGGGTAGAAACCCATCATATTGAATATAGCCCAAGCAGACATTGTTCCTGCATCGTCATTGCCGGGGATTCCATC
Source organism: Bacteroidaceae bacterium (assembly GCA_036655555.1). Lineage (GTDB taxonomy): Bacteria > Bacteroidota > Bacteroidia > Bacteroidales > Bacteroidaceae > Bacteroides. The sequence goes on from JAVVPX010000064.1 coordinate 9,554, forward strand.
GGGAGCAGTCGTAAAATACTTAGCCAACAAACGTTGCGTTTCTTTTTGCGTACGCCATTCCTCTCCTTTGAAATAAGAGAAAAGATAAGGATAAGCAATATCCGGTTCGTTAGCAGGGTCGTAAAAACCTTCATCAAATACTCTTTGTAACTTATTGACAAAAGGTTTCTTTCCTCCCATTAATTTAGCTAATCCATACACATCATGGGGCACATAGAAAGTATAATTCCACGCATTACCTTCATGAAAGCCGGGAGAGGGTTCGAAGTTCTCTCCTTGTCTGGGATTGAATGGAGCGTAAAAGTCGCCGTTAGGTAAAATAGGACAAAGCGTTCCAAACTCTTTATTATAATACTTTTTATATCCCATAGAGCGTTGATAAAATAGCTTTGCATCCGACTTTTTACCCAATGCCGTAGCTAGACGAGAAAGAGAATAATCGGCAATGTAGTATTCCAAAGCATGAGAGACGGAATTGTCATATTGTGCTCGAAGAGGGACATATCCTTTAGACATATAATCATCATTATCGGGTCTCATCAAGTTCTCAGCTCCCGGCATGGTAGCCGATTTACGCATTGCTTTGTAAGCTAATTCAATATCGAAGTCTCTCAAACCTTTCATCCAAGTATCTACAATAACCGGAATAGAAGGGTCGCCCTCCATCGTTAATGTTTCGCGTCCATAAAGCTCCCATTTAGGTAACCAACCATGTTCACGATACATATTGAGCATTGTTTGCACCATTTCCATTTGACGTTCGGGATAAGCTAAGGTTAGTAGTTGATGAACGTTGCGGTAAGTATCCCACAAAGAAAACACCGTGTACCGATTTCCTTTTGTTGTTAGAATCTTATCGCTTTCCATTGCCGGATATTGTCCGTTTACGTCTTGTAAAATATTGGGATGAATCAAAAGGTGATACAGAGCTGTATAAAACACCGTCTTTTGTTCCTTTGTTCCTCCTTCTACCCGAATGCGGGATAGGTCATCGTTCCAACGAGCAACGGCTTCAGCGTGTACTTGTTCAAAATCCTTTCCATTCTGTTCTTTATCTAAATTTAGACGAGCATTTTCAATACTTACAAAAGACACTCCCATTCGTACCTCTACTTGTTCCCCTTCCGTAGTGTCGAAAGAAAAATACATTCCCACATCATCACCGGCAATTTCTTTACCGTATTGAGTGTATAGTTTGTATTTGCCATTATTAACATCCCATTCAGATTCCACTCCAATCATAGGACGTTGTTTTTTCCAATAGCCCGTATTAGCAGATGCTTTGTCTATCCGCATCACAAAATAGATGGGAAATACAGCTTGCGGATTATAACAAAACGTTCCAAGAAGTTTCATGCCTTCCACCTCACCATTATTTACCCGACGGACAACCGCTCCTGTTTCGTTCGTCAATCCCTCACCCAAATTGAGTAAGATGTGACTTTTCCCCTTAGGAAAAGTAAAACGCGTAATGCCTGTACGAGAAGTTGCGGAGGCTTCTGTCTTAATTCCGTACTTAGTTAGATAATTAGTATAATAACCCGGCGAAGCTTGTTCGTCTTTATACTTACTACCGTATTCTTTGTAATCCACATTCAGTTCTCCGGTAGTGGGCATTAGCAACAACGAACCTAGCTCAGGACAACCTACTCCGCTCAAATTAACGTGCGAATAGCCGGTAAAGAAGTTATTATGATATTCATACGGAGTAGACCACCAACGAGCATCCTTATCATATTTATTATCAGAAGAACCCATCACGTTGAAAGGTGAAACAGACATCATCCCATTAGGACATACTGCTCCCGGATTAGTAGTTCCAAAGTTGGTTGTACCAACAAATAAGTTGACGTAATCGGTAAGAACATCTTGCGCTTTGCTCTCCGCAAAAGCAGAAAGCAGTGCACAAGTTAACACGCAAGCGCAGAAAATCCGTCTTATCATTATCTATTCAATAAGTTTATCAAATAATACTCGTTCGTTTAGTAAATTCTATAATTTCGGGAATATATCCAAAAGCAAGTCCGGTCACCGTATCAGCACATCCGTAATAGATAGCAATTCGTCCGGTTTCAGCATCATGAAGTGCAGCGCAAGGGAAACACACATTAGGCACGTCGCCCATACACTCATAATCTTTTTGTGGAGATATAAGATAAGGTCCCGAACGATACTTTACTTTCCACGGTTGCTCAAGGTCGAGCAAAGCAGAGCCAAAACTATAAACAAACCCATTACACGAAGCAAGCACTCCGTGATAAATTAGTAACCAACCTTCAGAAGTTTCGATAGGAATAGGACCGGCTCCAATCTTAGTGCATTGCCAAGCACTCTTTTCAAATTGAGCAGGAGACATTACATGACGATGATGCCCCCAATACGCTAAGTCTGGAGATTCACTATAAAAGATATCACCAAACGGAGTATGTCCGTTATCGCTCGGACGGCTTAGCATAGCAAAGTTTCCGTTTATCTTTTTCGGGAACAGCACGCCATTACGATTGAAAGGAATAAAAGCATTCTCTAATTGGTGAAAAGTAACAAAGTCAAAAGTATAAGCTACTCCAATAGTTGGTCCATGATAACCATTACACCAAGTAACATAATAACGATCATCAATAAAGCATACACGAGGGTCATAACCATACACCCATGTTCCTATTTCTTTATCGTCGCACTCAAAAGTCAGCGGAGTTTCGTTAATATCCCAATGGATAGCATCTTTACTAAATCCTACGTGCAAACGCATTCTACGATTAGTATCATCGCAACGAAACACTCCGGCATACCCATCCTTGAATGTTACCACTGCGCTATTGAAAATACTATTCGAAGTAGGCAATAAATCACGAGGAATTATTGGATTAGCAGAACAACGCCATACTGTTTCTTTAGAGCCTTCCGGACGTTCTTCCCAAGGCATTGAGGGCAGGGCAACGCCTGCAATTTTAATGGTTCCCATATTTAACTGTATATTTATATTGTTTATTTCTTCTCGTCTTTATAAGTAAACGGTACCAACCAAGTGATGACAAAAGCAGGAATAGTAGCTATCAGTACCCAAATAAAGAATTCACGATAACCTAACCAATCACTAAGATAACCACTCATCATTCCCGGCAACATCACTCCAAAATTCATGATGCCGGACGCAAAAGCATAGTGTGCCATTTGATGTCTGCCCGGAGCCACTTGCTGCATCATAAACAAAGTAAGTCCCACAAATCCAAAACCATAACCAAAGTATTCCAACACAATAGCACTTCCTATCAACATACCTGCGGTAGGTTGATAAATGGCTAATAAGGTATAAGCTACAAATGGTAAGTTAAAAACACAGCAAAGCGAAAATAATGTCTTTTTTAATCCTCGGTGCGAAATATAATAACCCGCTAACAATGAGCCTAACACAAAAGCAGCTGCACCATAAGTGCCATAATACAAACCAATTTCTTGATTACTCAATCCTAATCCGCCCACTCCCCTATCTGCTTTTAAAAACAGAGGAACAATCTTCATCACAAAACCTTCCGCAAAGCGATATAGAATAATGAAAGAGATATAGTACCAAATATGTTTCTTCTTGAAAAAGTCGGAAATAACTTCCAACAGCACATGGTAAGTATCTTTGAATGAAGCGGTAGAAACGGAAGCCGAACCGCCGGAAGGCAACATTTTCATGTGATATAAGCCTAGTAAAATCATCGTTGCTGCCATTACGAACATTACATTCATCCAAGCATGCACGTTAGCTGTGTACATCACTTCGGCAGAAGCACCTTCGATGCCTCCAAAATATTTTACCAACCAACCTGCTAGATAAACAAAGCCACCGGAAGCTACAATCTTAGCAATATTGTAAAAAGCTCCTTGCCAACCAATATATTTAGCTTGATCCGGTTTACTTAATTCCGTCATATATACTCCATCGGTAGCGATATCGTGAGTAGCTCCACTAAAAGCTATAATTGCCAACAAAGCAATAGAGCAAGCAAAGAAATGGGGTAATTGAAGTGATAAGGCTACTAATCCAAAACCAATGCCGGTAACGAGTTGAGCAAGAACAACAAAATACTTCTTGGTCTTAAACATTTCTAGAAATGGGCTCCATAGGAACTTTAACGTCCAAGGCCACATAATCAACGAAGTCCAAAGAGCTATCTGTCCATCGGAGATGTCCAAGCCTTTAAACATAAGAACAGATACCATATTCAATACCACAAAAGGCATTCCCATGGCAAAATAAACAGTAGGAACCCAAGATACAGGGCTTTTGGTTTTCATAGTTTTATCGATTGCTTTACAATAATCCACACTTTCTTCGCATTATAAAGCAATCGACAAGACTATTATCCCATATTTTGCCCTTTCTTTTTAGTTTTATTATTATTTGTTCACTTTTTAGGTACATTTCCCATCACTAGTTCCAATGTACCTCCTTTTATAATATCTTGATGGGTAAAGAAAGGTTTAACTAATACTTTTCCATTTAATTTCATAGATTGAATATATTTATTCTCTCGACTATTATTCTTTGCCACCACTGTGAACTTCTTTCCTTCTTGTAAATTAACCGTAACCTTATCGAACAATGGGCGACCAATAGAATAAATCGGTTTACCGGGACATACTTGATAGAAACCCATTGAATTAAGAATATACCAAGCCGACATCTGTCCGCAATCTTCATTACCCGAAAGTCCATTAGGATCGTTAAAGTATAAAGTTTGGAGTACACTATCTGCCAAAGCTTGCGTCTTCCATGGTTGGTCTACATAATTATATAGATGAATAATATGATGACTAGGTTCGTTCCCATGAGCATACTGTCCGATAAGTCCGGAAATATCTGCAGAAACCATCTCTCCTTCTAACGAAGAATCGACAATAAACAAAGAATCTAGCTTCTCAATAAAATTATTCCGTCCACCCATCAATTCTACCAATCCATCTACTTGATGAGGAACAAACCAAGTCCATTGCCAAGCTGTTCCTTCGCAATAATCATCATTACGATGGGTAGAAGAACGAGGGCTAAATGGAGTACGCCACTTCCCTTTACTATCCAATCCACGCATAAAACGAGTGGAAGCATCAAAGTAATATTTATAACTTTCGGCAAACTTACCATATTTTTGGCTGTTGACTTTATCGCCCATACTATCGGCAAAAGCAGCTATACACCAATCATTATAAGCATATTCCAAGCCTTTAGCTACAGCCTCATTATCTTTATCACAAGGGACATAACCTATTTTATTCTTCCAATATTTGGCTTGTGGCATCAAACCAACGAGCAACTTTGGCGGACATTTAATTCCGGTAGTATCATA
>JAVVPX010000065.1:0-14884 GCA_036655555.1 Bacteroidaceae bacterium
GTTAAACCTCTTTGGGACTGAAGTCGGCGTTGTTCCAATGACTAAATCTGAAAACCGATGAGACAAGCTAAAATATACAACCATAACCTTCTTGCCGGAGTTTTGACCGAAGATGAAAATGGCTATACTTTTCACTATGCTGACGATTATCTTCAATCAGCCGATGCCGAAGCCATCAGTCTCACTCTGCCTCTGAGTAGCAAACCATATACAGAAAAGATCCTTTTCCCATTTTTTGATGGGTTAATCCCTGAAGGTTGGCTTTTGGATATTGCCGAAAAAAGTTGGAAAATCAATCGTCGTGATAGAATGTCACTGTTGCTCGTATGCTGTAAGGATTGCATAGGTGCTGTTAGTGTTGAACCTATACTAAAAGAGGAGGCGTAGATATGAAAAGATGTCTATATTGTTATCAGGAATTGACCGATGGAGAAAAAGATTTTCATTCTCGTTGTGCAAAAAAAATATTTGGCGGTACCGACATTCCATTCCTACCATACGCAAAAGATGAAATTGAAGCATTAGCCCAACAAGTAATTCGTTCTCAAACTACACTAACCGGAGTACAAGCAAAACTTTCTCTCGATATAGAAAAAAGAAAGGGAGAGCCACAACGGTTTACTATCGTAGGATTATGGGGACGTTATATTCTCAAACCGCAGACAGAGTTATTCTGTCATCTGCCAGAGATAGAGGATTTAACGATGCACCTAGCTCAGCTCGTTAAAATAAAAGTTGTACCTCACTCGTTAGTTCGTTTTGCCGATGGAGAACTCGCCTATATAACCAAACGGATAGACCGAGATTCAAAGGGTGAAAAATTGCCAATGGAAGATATGTGTCAACTATCTGAACGCCTCACAGAATATAAATACAAGGGTTCGTATGAGCAGATAGCGAAACTTATTATGCAATACTCTGCTACACCCAAACTCGATGTGGTAAACTTCTGGGAGCAGGTTCTATTCTCGTGGATTACAGGCAATGCCGATATGCACTTGAAGAACTTTTCGCTTTACAGTGTGCGAAAAGGTAATTATTATCTTACTCCAGCGTATGATATGGTCTCTACGGCCCTTGTTATGCCTGAAGATACGGAAGAACTTGCCTTAACGCTCAATGGCAAGAAACGCAAGATAAGGCGTTCCGATTTTGAGCTTGCAATGAGTGGCAGTGGCTTGGAGGCTAAAATCATTGAGAAAATGTTTGCTAAATTTGAAAAAGCATCTGGCAAGTGGCTTGAGTTTATCAACATATCGTTTTTACCAGATGATATGAAAGTGCTGTATAAGCAGATTATACAAACTAAGTTAGAGGTATTGAAAAAATGACAGTGGTGGCAAATAAAACGCCACCACCACTCTCTTTAATCATCCAATGTCTCTTTGATGATACGACGTACAGTTCGATTGTTATCTAATTGATCATACTAATTCCCTTGGCAGAGCATACAGCTACATGGAGTTTCCGTTGTTTTGTATACTCGACACCCATGTTGCTTCTCCAATTCAAACCAATGCGGATGATTAATCAAATTACCTTCTTCATCAAAAGTGTAATAAGTTTGTTCATCTATTTGCTATCAATTAATGACTATTGAAAGAAAATAGTCATCAAATTGTTTGTGATTATCAAAAAAGGCTTTACCTTTGCATCATTATTTTAACAAAAGAGTAAATATATAGGTATGAACTCAGTAGTATCCATTAACCTAGTTCTCGTGAACGTCATTCGCCTCGTGGTGGTTCCATCAAGAGCATGAGAAAGGTTGTGTATCGTTTATCGTACTAACATGATATAATTTAAAGCCTTTCTCACTGACCCGAGAGAGGCTTTCTAATTTTAAATAAAAGAGAAGATGAAGAATCAATTACGTAGTTCGTATAGTACTCAAGGTCGCCGTATGGCGGGTGCGAGAGCCCTTTGGGTAGCTAATGGAATGAAGAAAGAGCAAATGGGAAAACCAATTATAGCTATTGTCAATTCGTTTACTCAATTTGTTCCCGGTCATGTGCATTTGCATGAAATAGGTCAAGCCGTGAAAGCGGAAATAGAGAAATTGGGATGCTTTGCTGCTGAATTTAATACGATAGCTATAGACGATGGCATTGCGATGGGACACGATGGAATGCTTTATTCGCTTCCTTCTCGCGATATTATAGCCGATAGCGTAGAATATATGGTGAATGCTCATAAGGCAGACGCAATGATTTGTATCTCTAATTGCGATAAGATTACTCCCGGAATGCTAATGGCAGCGATGAGGCTGAATATACCAACCGTATTTGTGTCCGGTGGTCCGATGGAAGCTGGAGAATTGAATGGCGCACATCTCGATTTGATTGATGCAATGATAAAGTCGGCGGATGAAAGCATTAGCGATAAGGAAGTTGAAAAGATAGAGAATGCGGCTTGTCCTACTTGCGGTTGCTGTTCGGGTATGTTTACGGCAAATTCTATGAACTGCCTGAACGAAGCTCTCGGAATGGCACTTCCCGGCAATGGTACGATTGTGGCTACTCATAGCAATAGAACACAGCTTTTTAAAGATGCTGCTGCTTTGATAGTGAAAAATGCGTTTAAATATTACGAAGAGGGAGACGAAAGCGTGTTGCCTCGTAACATTGCTACTCGTGCTGCTTTCTTGAATGCAATGACTTTAGATATTGCGATGGGAGGCTCTACCAATACAGTTCTTCATTTATTGGCAATAGCGCATGAGGCAGAAGCAGCATTTACGATGGACGATATAGATATGCTTTCACGCAAGACTCCTTGTTTATGTAAGGTTGCTCCCAATACTCAAAAGTATCATGTACAAGATGTTAACCGTGCGGGAGGAATCCTTTCTATAATGGAAGCATTGAACAGGGCGGGATTGATAGACTCAAAAGTGAACAGGGTAGACGGAATGACGCTCGAAGAGGCGATAGCAAAATACAGTATCATAGGAGAAACTGTTTCGGAAGAAGCAACAAAGAAGTATAAGAGTGCGGCTGCCGGAAAATTCAATTTGGTATTAGGTTCACAAGATACATATTACAAAGAGTTAGATACAGACAGAGCTAACGGATGTATTCACGATGTGGAGCATGCTTATTCCAAGGACGGAGGTTTGGCTGTGTTGAAAGGAAATATAGCCCAAGATGGTTGTATAGTAAAGACAGCAGGAGTAGACGAAAGTATATGGTGCTTCACCGGTTCAGCTAAAGTTTTTGATTCTCAAGATAGTGCGTGCGAAGGTATCTTAAAGGGCGAAGTTGTCAGTGGAGATGTAGTGGTGATTACTTACGAAGGTCCTAAAGGTGGTCCGGGTATGCAAGAGATGCTTTATCCCACCTCTTATATTAAGTCGAAACATTTAGGAAAAGAATGTGCGTTGATTACCGATGGTCGCTTTAGTGGAGGAACTTCGGGATTGAGCATTGGGCACGTATCTCCCGAAGCAGCTGCCGGTGGAAACATTGGATTAATAAAAGATGGAGACTTAATTGAAATAAATATTCCAAAGAGAAGTATTAACGTGAAGTTAAGTGATGCAGAACTTACGGCTCGACGAGAAGAAGAACTGAAAAAGGGAAAGTTGGCATTCTCTGCACCGTATAGAGAAAGAAACGTGCCGAAAAGTTTGAAGGCATACGCTAATATGGTAAGCTCGGCAGATAAAGGAGCCGTTAGAATAATAGATTAGAATACATCGCAATATGAAAGAGATACATACACAAAAACGAGATGAGGCTGTTACCGGCTCTGAAATATTGATTCGTTCACTCATACGTGAGGGAGTAAAAACAATCTTTGGTTATCCGGGTGGAGCAATCATGCCTGTCTACGATTGCTTGTACGATTATCAAGCAAAGTTGAAGCATATTTTGGTTCGTCACGAACAAGGTGCTACTCATGCGGCTCAAGGTTTCGCTCGAGTTTCGGGAGAAGTTGGAGTATGTATTGTAACAAGCGGTCCGGGAGCAACAAATGCTATTACCGGCATTGGAGACGCTATGTTGGATAGTACTCCTTTGGTGGTGATAGCAGGGCAAGTTGGTGCTTCTCTTTTAGGTACCGATGCTTTTCAAGAAATAGATTTAGTGAGCGCCACTCAACCTATTACTAAATGGAGCTATCAAATTCGTCGGGCAGAAGATATTTCGTGGGCGGTGGCTCGAGCTTTTTATATTGCTAGAAGTGGACGTCCGGGACCTGTGGTCTTAGACTTTGCTAAAAATGCACAACTACAAAAGGTAGAATATATACCCGAAAAGATAGATTTTATACGCAGTTATATACCGGTGCCCGAGATGGACGAAGAAGCAGTATGTGCGGCAGCTCAATTAATTAATTCGGCAAAGAGACCTTTGGCTTTAGTTGGGCAAGGGGTAGAACTTGGTAAGGCGCAAGCCGAATTGATGTCTATGCTCGAAAAAGCGAATATACCGGCAGGCTGTACTTTATTAGGACTTTCTGCTTTACCATCTGAACATCCTTTGAATAAAGGTATGTTGGGTATGCACGGCAATTTAGGACCAAACATAAAGACAAACGAATGTGATGTGCTGATTGCTATTGGTATGCGCTTCGATGACCGTGTGACAGGAGATTTAAATACGTATGCTAAGCAAGCTAAAGTTATTCATTTTGATATAGACCCGGCAGAAATAAACAAAAATGTGAAGGCTACCGTTGCTGTGGTTGGTGATTGCAAAGAAACGATTGCGGCAGTGACGGCTCAGTTGACAGAGAACAATCATAAAGAATGGATTAAGAGTTTTGAGGAGAGCGAAGAAAAAGAATACGAAAGCGTTATCAAAGCGGAGCTTAATCCTGTGGACGGACCAATAACGATGGGCGAAGTAGTGAAAATGGTATCATCGGCCACTAACAACGAAGCGGTGATGGTGACGGATGTTGGTCAGAATCAAATGATGGCTGCCCGTTACTTTAAATTCACAAAGAATAGGAGCGTGGTTACTTCCGGTGGATTGGGAACAATGGGCTTTGGATTGCCTGCTGCTATTGGCGCTACTTTTGGTGCACCGGATAGAACGGTTTGTCTGTTTTGCGGAGATGGTGGATTGCAAATGACTATTCAAGAGTTTGGCACTATCATGGAAACGGGTGCTCCTGTAAAGATTATACTTTTGAATAATAATTATTTGGGCATGGTACGTCAGTGGCAAGAACTTTTCTTCAAAGAACGCTATTCTTCCACTCCAATGGTCAATCCCGACTATATAAAGATTGCGGAAGCTTATGGTATTAAAGGGAAAAGTGTACATTTGCGCGATGATTTGTCCGCAGCTATCAACGAAATGTTGAATACAAAGGGAGCTTTCTTGCTCGAAGTAGGAGTAGTAGAAAAAGGAATGGTTTATCCGATGACTCCTGCCGGGGCAACGGTGAGTAATATGCTGTTAGGTTATTAAAAGAAACAACTCATGGAAAAGAAATTATATACCATCAATGTTTATTCCGAGAATATAGCAGGACTATTAAATCAAGTGACAACGATATTTACCCGTCGTCAACTGAATATCGAAACACTTAGCGTGTCCGCCTCTTCTATCAAAGGAATACATAAATATACTATCACCACTTGTACGGATGAGGATACAATAGAAAAGGTGACTAAGCAGATAGAGAAACGCATTGATGTGATGCAGGCACACTATTATGTTGACGATGAAATTATTTATCAAGAGATTGCTTTATACAAAGTACCTACACTCGAATTAATGGGTAGCCATAGAGTGGAAAAGCTGATACGTAAGCATAATGCTCATATATTGGAAGTGAATCAAACCTATACTGTTATTGAACTTTCGGGACATCCCGATGATACACAAGCTTTATACGATGAGCTCATTCCTATTGGATTACTTCAGTTTGTCCGTTCGGGACGTATTGCTATCACTAAAAGTCCGGTGGAGAGATTAAGTAATTTCTTAGCTTTAATAGAAAAAAGACAAGAGAATAATGGAACAAAAGGATAAAATTGGTCGTTATGATTTTGTGGTAGAACCTTTCCATGCAGATTTTACCGGAAAGTTAACTATGAGTGTGCTGGGCAATCATTTACTTAATTGTGCAGGTTTTCATGCGGCAGATAGAGGTTTTGGAATAGCTTCGCTCAATGAAGACCATTATACGTGGGTACTTTCGCGGTTAGCAATAGAACTTGATGAAATGCCCGAACAATATCAATCTTTCAGTATAGAAACTTGGGTGGAAAATGTATATAGGCTTTTTACCGACCGTAACTTTGCTATCTTAAATAGAGAGGGGAAAGCAATCGGATACGCTCGTTCGGTATGGGCAATGATAAGTCTCGAAACGCGTAAACCTGCCGACTTGCTTACTTTACATGGAGGAGGTTTAGCGGATTATATATGCGCTAGAGAATGCCCCATTGATAAACCGGGACGCATTAAAGTAAGCGAACAATCGCCTATTACGACTTATGAAATAAAGTATAGCGACATAGATATTAATGGACATGTAAACAGCATTAAATATATCGAACATATCATGGATTTGTTTCCATTAGAGATATTTAAGAAAAAAAATGTTAAGCGTTTCGAAATGGCATATGTGGCTGAAAGTTATTATGGCGACACTCTTTCGTTTACTCTTCCGCAAATAATAGGAGAGGAGAATGAATATATGATAGAAGTAAAAAAGAACGGCAACGAGGTGGTGTGTCGTAGTAAAATAGTATTTGAATAAGAGAATAATTATAAAATAATAAACCGCCAAACTTTCTATTCTTTCGCAAAGAGAGAGGCGAAGCGAGGCTTAAATTAGAAAAGAAAATGGCACAAATGACTTTTGGTGGTGTTACTGAGAATGTAGTAACCCGTGAGGAATTTCCTTTGGAAAAAGCAAGAGAAGTATTAAAAAATGAAACAATAGCTGTGATTGGCTATGGAGTTCAAGGTCCCGGTCAGTCACTAAACTTAAGAGACAATGGATTTAATGTAATCGTAGGACAACGTAAAGGTGGAAAGACTTGGGAGAAGGCAGTAGCTGACGGTTGGGTACCGGGCGAGACTCTTTTCGAGATTGATGAAGCTTGCCAACGTGGAACTATCATTCAATATCTTCTTTCGGATGCTGCTCAGATAGAGATATGGCCTATCGTAAAGAAGAACTTAACAGTTGGTAAGGCTCTTTATTTCTCTCATGGCTTTGGTATTACCTACAAAGAACGTACAGGTATTGTACCTCCTGCCGATGTTGATGTCATCTTAATAGCACCTAAGGGTTCGGGTACTTCTCTTCGTACTATGTTTCTCGAAGGACGTGGATTAAATTCTTCTTATGCTATCTTCCAAGATGCTACCGGACACGCTTTTGATAGAACAATTGCTTTAGGTATTGGTGTTGGTTCCGGTTATTTGTTTGAAACAACCTTCAAACGTGAAGTTTATTCTGACCTTACCGGAGAACGCGGTACATTGATGGGTGCTATTCAAGGATTATTGCTTGCTCAATACGAAACACTTCGTGAGAATGGTCATACTCCTTCTGAAGCTTTCAACGAAACGGTAGAAGAACTAACCCAATCGTTAATGCCTCTATTCGCAAAAAATGGTATGGATTGGATGTATGCTAATTGCTCAACTACAGCTCAACGTGGTGCATTGGATTGGATGGTTCCTTTTCACGATGCAACAAAACCTGTATTCGAAAAATTGTATGCCGAAGTTAAGTGTGGCAACGAAGCACAACGTTCTATTGATACTAATTCAAAGCCTGATTATCGTGCAGGATTGGATGCTGAACTAAAGGCTCTTCGCGAAAGTGAAATGTGGCAAGCAGGTGCAGTAGTTCGTAAACTTAGACCGGAGAACAACTAATAGTATCAGTTGTCTTTTAAAATAAACAAAGGCGAGCTTCTTTTACGGGAGCTCGCCTTTATGTATTATTTTACCTCTTTAGCCAAATAGATAATGGTAGGGAAGTGGTCGCTATATCCATTCATGTAAACTCCTCCGGCATGAGTGCGGAGAGGATAGCCTTTGTATTTGCCTTCTTGTTGTTTAAGGAAATCACGATTGAATATTTCCGACTTTACATATTTAAGTGTAGAACGGTCTTTACCAACTAAGTTTCCGGTAACAATGATTTGGTCAAATAGATTCCATTGTCCTTGATAAGCCAATGAACCAATACCTTTATCTAAGAATTTCCATAGTGGATTAAAATATCCGTTAGGCTTCACATCTTTTTGATTTTTTACTGCACCGATAATCTCACAGCAACTAGTGTTACTAGGGTCATCGTTTAAGTCGCCCATAATAATTACCTTAGAGTTAGGGTCGGCAGCTACGATAGAGTCTGCAATATGTTTACTCAATGCTGCGGCAGCTTCACGCTTTGGTCTCGATTTCTTTTCTCCACCCAATCGGGAAGGATAATGATTCACTATTACGTGTACGCGTTCTCCTGCAAGTATTCCACTTACTACCAATTGATCTCTAGTTTTCATGTGAGTGTCGGCTGGGTACACTAATCGAACACTCTGACTGCTTTCTAAAGTGAAACGGTCGCGGTCGTAAATAAGTCCCACATCTATACCACGTCTATCGGGCGAATCATAATGTACAATGCCGTAGTTACGTTCTGCTAACTTTCCCGTGTGGATTAAGTCTTCTACTACTCCTAGATTTTCTATTTCGGAGATACCGATAATAACCGGCCCTTGTGGACAAGGAAAAGGTCCGTCGGTAGCAAACTGACTAATAGCATACGACATATTCTTTAGCTTATTCTTATACTTCATGCCCGTCCAACGCATTCCTCCCGAAGGAGTGAACTCTTCATCATATACTCCCGGTTGATGAATAGTGTCGAACAGATTTTCAAGATTATAAAATGCTATGGGGTAAACAGCCATTTTTTTGTTTTGGGCAGTAACAACTATTGCGCCAAACAAAAATAGGAATAAAAGATATTTTCTCATAAATTTAAAGATTTTAGTTTATATTATATACTTTTATCAATTAGAGGAAATTGGAATAACTTTCCACTGACAAAAATCAGAATAATAAATGAGATACACACCCTTTTATCCATTAAATTTATGATAAAAGAGTGGAAAAGTATAAAAAGACCAACAAAATGAAAAATAAATGAGAATGTAACGTGGATAATAGAAAATAATCTATTATTTTGCAAAGCTGTTACACTAATTCTTTAGATAAGTGAACAGAAGTATATAGATGATAACAAATATTAATAACTAACTAAAACCATTAGCATTTATGAATCAAAAATTATGGTTGCTTATGATGCTCTTTTTTAGTGCTTCAGTGTTTGCACAGAAAAGTAGTGTAAAAGGAGTGATTATAGATCTTGAGACCGGTAATCCTATCTCGGGAGTGAAAGTTTCGTTGAAAGACAAGAACCTTTCGGTGGTATCTTCTAAAGATGGAGCTTTTGTCTTCAAAAATCTATCTTCGGGAGCAGATGAGCTTTCCATTTTGGCATCTACCTATCAGCTTTATCGTCAAAGCTTACTAATAGGTAAGAATGAAAAAATAAATTTAGGTAACATAGCCCTCATAAAGGCTGCTGTTGTAATGAGCAAACAAGAAGAGAGTACTCAATTGTTTGATGAATCAATGATGGACGATGATGATAACACATCTACTCAATCATCTTCTTATCTTTCGGGAGCATCGGACGATGTATATCTCAAAGCTGCAAGTTACAACTTTAGTCCAATGCGTTTCAATCTTCGCGGTTACGACCAGTCCGCACAGTCCACCTATATTAATGGAGTGAACTTTAACGATCAAGAACGTGGAAGATTCAACTATTCTAGTTTTGGAGGTTTGAACGATGCTTTTCGCAACAAGGATATTGTCAATGGTATAGAAAGTAGCTCGTTTACTTATGGAGATTTGGGTGGCGTAACAAATATTAATACTCGTGCTTCGGCTTATGCGGCAGGTACAAAAGCTGCTATCGCATACTCTAATCGTTCGTACACATTGCGTGGTACTGCTACTTATGCTACCGGTTTGATGAATAATGGTTGGGCATTTACTGCTTCTGCTGCCTATCGTTGGGCAAATAATGGAATTGTAGACGGAACGTTCTATAATTCTTTTGGTTATTTCCTTTCCGCAGAAAAGGTAATCAATGAACATCATCGTTTGTCTTTGATGACTTTTGGAGCTCCTACAAGTCGTGCACAGTCGGCAGCAGTCACTCAAGAAGTCTATGACTTGGCAGGTAGCATTTATTATAATCCTTATTGGGGTTATCAAGATGGCGAGAAACGTAATTCTCGTGTTGTGAAGAGTTACGACCCTACCGCAATTTTTAATTGGGACTTCAAGATTAACGAAAAACAAGATTTGAAGACAGGGCTTGGTTTCCATTATAGCAATTATAGCAATTCGGCTATTGGGTTCTATAACGCTCCCGATCCTCGTCCCGATTATTACCGTAACCTACCTAGTTATCAATTTACTTCGCAAGCAGACCCTGGGAATGTAGATATGGGTATGTTTAACTTTATCACTGACCAATGGAAAAACAATAATACGAATGTGACGCAAGTAGATTGGAACGCACTGTATCAAGCAAACTATCGTTTGAATGCGAGCGACCCCAAAGCAAGTGCCAAATATATGGTAGAACGTCGTCATAACAACTTGATGCAGTCTACTTTAAATTCAGTATATAGCAATCGTATCAGCAAAAAGCTGAAATTAGACGCAGGTATTGGATTGAATTATTCAAGAGGTATGCACTACAAGACGGTAGACGATTTGTTGGGTGCTAACCAATGGATTGATATTGACCAATTCTCTGAACGTGATTTTGCGAATGACCAAACCATTATACAGAATGATGTGAGAAATCCTAATAGAGTGGTAAAAGATGGCGATAAGTTTGGTTACGATTATAATATGAACATTATCAAGGGAAATGCTTTCGTGGCAAATACTTGGAATCTAAATATGTTCGACATCAATTATGCCGCACAAGTAACTTATACTACTTTCCAACGCGACGGTCTTATGGAGAATGGACGTGCTGTTACTCAAGGTGTAAAATCTTACGGCAAAGGAAAATCTATGTACTTCCTTGATCCTTCTTTCAAGTTTGGCGCAGTTTATAAGATAAGCGGACATCATCGTTTGTCGTTTAATGCCTTGGCAGAGACTAGAGCTCCTTATGCAGGATATGCTTATGTGGCTCCTCGTATCAAGGATACTCGTATCAAAGGCTTGAAACAAGAAAAAGTATTCTCGGGAGATTTAAATTATATGTTTACCACTTCGGTGGTTCAAGGACGTTTAACCGGATTCTATACTTATGTAGCCGACGAAACGGAAAGTCTTGGATATTACGACGATGGATATAGAACTTTTATCAATCATACTCTGTCTGGAGTAGATAAAGCTTATCGTGGAGTAGAAGCCGGTATTAACGTAAAGTTGAATAGTAGTTTCTCTGTTGCTTTGGCTGGTACTTATTCCGATTGCCGTTATATGAATAACGCAATGGGTACAATGAGTGCAGAGAGTGGAATTATGCTTGAAACCGGTGAATTACCAACTACTCCCGATGAAGCTAGAAGGGCGGATATTACAGAACTTGTGTACACTAAAGATTTAAAGGTAAACAATGGACCTCAATTGGCAGGAAGCTTATCTTTAGATTACTTCCATCCTAAGATGTGGTTTGCCGACATCACTTTAAACTATTTCGACAACAATTATCTTAGCTTTGCGCCTTCACGCTTTACTAGAAGTAACTACGAAAGCTACTCTAAAGAAGAGAAGAGAGCACTTGGTGTTCAAGAGAAGTTGAAGAACGGGTTCCTTTTAGACGCTTCGGTAGGTAAAGTGGTTTATCTAAATCATCGTAAACAATCGTTGAATATAAACATTAGTTTAAGCAACTTATTGAACAATACCGATATGATAACCGGCGGATACCAACAAGGACGTATCAGCAGAGATAGTAAAACGAAGGGAATAGATAGCGTAAACAAGTTCCCTAATAAGTACTATTACGCTTGGGGCTTCAATTGTTTTGTGAATATCGGCTACAAATTTTAATCAATCTAAAAAGCAGAACAAAATATGAAATCATTTAAAAATATAAGTTTAGGTTTATTCATCTCTACTTTGCTCTTAGGTAGCTGTGATTATGCAGACTTCGATGCAGTAGCTCCGGATACTAATAACAAAGCACCTTGGGCAGTAAATACTACTATTGAGCAGCTAAAAAGTAACTATTTAACTAATTTGCAAGGACAATCTCTTTTTCAATATTCCAATATAGAGGTAAAAGAGGATGTTGTTGTTTGTGGACGAGTTATTTCTTCCGATATTGCCGGAAATGTGTATAAGTATATGATGATTCAAGATACTATTACCGGAGAGGCTTTGAAGTTGTCTATTGATGCTAGTGGACTATCGGCTGTTTATCCCGAAGGGCAAGTAGTGGTAGTAAAGTGCAACAACATGACAATAGGTTATTATGCCGATATGATACAATTGGGAAGAGTCACTTTTAATACTAAGAAGAACAGAAATGAAGTAGGACGTATGCCAAAGGTGTTGGCAGATGCACAGATTATAGCTACCGGAATGCCTGATAAAAGTAAGATTATTACCAAAAAGATAACAATCGCAGAACTATTAAAAGCAGATGCTTCTATGCACGGTAGACTTGTTGAGATAGACAATTGCCACTTTACCTTGCAAGGATCGGATTATGGTAAACCAAGTTCAAGTATATTGCCCGACGCAGAGCAAATATTTG
Source organism: Bacteroidaceae bacterium (assembly GCA_036655555.1). GTDB lineage: Bacteria > Bacteroidota > Bacteroidia > Bacteroidales > Bacteroidaceae > Bacteroides. The sequence goes on from JAVVPX010000065.1 coordinate 12,790, forward strand.
CTCCTTCTACCAATGGCATAGGCTTTCCGCAATCGCGTGTTATCAATGATGGTACAGGCGATATATTTATTGCAACGAGTGAATATGCTAAGTTTGCGAATACTCGTCTACCGAGAATAGATAAAAAAGGTACCGTTAAAGCAATTGTTGCTTACTACAATGACAAAGACAAAAGGCCTGTTGCCGGTAAAATCTATTATCAATTGACTTTACGTTCACTCGAAGATTTAAGCTCGAGCTTTGGACCCGATTTTGGAATCTCTAACAATTAATTATAAACAATTTAATTATCAAGAAAATGAAAAAATTATCATGGCTATTATTAGCTACTTTGATGTTTGCATTTACCGGATGTAGTAATGCGGACGATGATCCACAAGAAAATGGCGGTGGAGTAACTCCTCCAAAATCAGCTGTTGAAGTTTGTGGAGATGCTACGGCAGCAGTTGCTTCTTATTTTACAGGTTTTGATGGAATTAAAGATTATGCAGTTCCTGAAGGTTGGAAAAATGTAGAAGTAGAAGGAGATAGAAATTGGGGGGGGAAATATTTTAAGAACGACGGCTCTTATTATATTTCTGTATCAAGCTATAAGGCTACAGAGGGTAAAACTTATGAAAGTTGGATAATATCTCCGGCATTAGACTTAACTAAAGCTGCAAAAAAAGTATGTTCTTTCAAATCTGCACAATATAATGCGTCAAAGGCACAGTCTACTTTTGAAGTTTATGCTTTGCAGTGTATAGAGGGTAAAACTATTCAAACGAAATTAGATAAAGTTACATTAGCTACAGGAACTGATGCAAATTATCAATTTGTTCCTTCTGGAGATGTTGATTTAAATGCATTCTCCGGAACTATTTATATAGCCTTTAAGTATATTGGAATAGGTTCTTCTACTGCTGCTGTTACATGGTGTGTAGATGATTTTAGCTTTGGAGGAGTTGCTGCTCCCGCTACTATCAGTTTTATTTCTACTCCGGTAACATCGGTTGAATTTGGTAAGGAATATACTTATATAGCTAGCGTTAAGGTAGAAAATACTCAATTACCTACCACTATTACAGCAGAGGGAATCCCTGCATGGGCCGCTTTCACAGATAATGGTGATGGTACTGCTACGATAAAGGGTACTGCACCCTCTACTGCTGCTAAGTCGGCTATAAAGTTGACCGCAAAGAATGGTGAATTGACCACCACTCAAGAATTTAGCCTTGATGTAGCCGCTCCGATTGAAGCTGGTTCTAACTTAGTTGTTAATGGTGGCTTTGAAACTTGGGCTGACGCTGCTGCTAAACCGGAAGGTTGGGTAAGTGATTATACAACTCAGGCTACTAAAGAAACAACAATATTTCATTCCGGTGCAGTATCAATGAAGTTTATGAGTAAATTAAATGATAAAGGGAAAGGACAAACAGAAAAGCTCCAGCAAGAAATAGCTATTAAGGGAGGAACTAAATATCGTATCTCTTATTGGTACTTAGATAATGATCCAAAGGCTAAGACTCGTATTTGGTCTGGTTGGTTAAAAGCTGGAGAAACTAGTGTAATGAAAACTCCTGATGGAAAAGCCGTAATAGATGGGGAATTCCTTCAACCTGATGGGTACTCAATAGATAGTCCGGAATGGAAGCAAGTTAAAGTAGAATTAACAGCTCCTGCTGATGCTGCTGTTTTCCGTTTTGAAGCTCGTGTTAATTGGGAAAATAATCAAGCAGACGGTATTATTTATTTTGATGATTTTGAAATTGTAGAGATAAAATAAGCTCATGTTTAAATAACATTGTATTTATTAAAAAAGGATGTCGAAACTCGGCATCCTTTTTTTTGTTTTGACTATTCTCTTCTTGTAGTTATTCATTACGGTTCAGTCATTATCCTTAACTATCCTCCCGATTTCACTGCTCGTGGCAAAGTTGTTTATCTTTCTACAAAACGTCATGGTTGGAAATATAATTGGACGATTACAGGAATTAATGTCCGTTTTTATGCTTGTTTATTCTTTGCTTTATGTATATTTATATATACAATAACTTCGTCTAGTTGTGGAATAGCTAGGGAGCCCTAAAAAGTCTTCCGTATTCTTTCAAAAGTC
>JAVVPX010000066.1:0-14722 GCA_036655555.1 Bacteroidaceae bacterium
TACAACAATAGCAGCGGGCGAATCGTTGGATAAGCTGATATTAAAGGCTCAACGCTTGCCTTTGAGTAGAACAAATGAAGACCAATTTGTAATAGTAGCTTCACGTTCGCACTTGAGTGACGAAACACAAACTTATATAGAAGAGACGAAGAAACAATATGCCAAGGTGGAGATAATAAGCAGTGGCAGTTCGCTAAAAATATGTTTGGTAGCCGAAGGACGTGCCAACGTATATCCACGATTTGCCCCCACAATGGAATGGGATACAGCTGCCGGACACGCTATAGCCCGAGCCGCAGGCATGGAAATTTATCAAGCAGGAACGTCAAGCCCCTTACTATATAATAAGGAGGACTTATTGAACCCTTGGTTTATTGTAGAAGGAAAAAAGAAATAACAAGATGACAGACGACAAACACATATATCCGATATTCGATCACATGATGGGACGTGAGGATAAACAAGTATTATTGAAACAACGTAGCGTGATGATTTGGCTTACCGGGCTTTCCGGTTCCGGCAAAAGTACCATAGCCATCGCTTTGGAACGTGAACTTCATCAGCGCGGATTACTTTGCCGTATTCTCGATGGAGATAACATTCGTAGTGGTATCAACAACAATTTAGGCTTTTCGGCTGAAGACAGAATAGAAAACATTCGTCGAATAGCAGAGGTAAGCAAGCTGTTCATCGACAGCGGTATTATTACCATTGCCGCTTTTATAAGTCCCAACAATGAAGTGCGCGAAATGGCAGCAAGGATTATTGGCAAAAATGATTTCTTGGAGATATTTGTTAATACCCCCTTGGAAGTATGCGAACAACGGGATGTAAAAGGTTTATATGCCAAGGCACGAAGAGGAGAGGTGAAGAATTTCACCGGTATCAGCGCACCTTTCGAAGCGCCTACTCATCCCTCTTTGATGCTCGATACTTCTGTGTTGTCGCTTGAAGAATCCGTTCACCGTTTATTGAATTTAGTTCTTCCTAAAGTAAAAGAAGATTAGTTAGTAATTTGTAATTTAATAAAAATATGTCAGAGTATAAATTAAGCCACCTGCAAGAGCTCGAAGCCGAGTCTATCCATATTATTCGCGAAGTGGCAGCTGAGTTCGAGAATCCTGTTATGCTTTATTCTATAGGTAAAGATTCTTCTGTAATGGTTCGTTTGGCAGAAAAGGCTTTTGCACCCGGTAAAGTTCCCTTCCCATTGATGCACATCGATTCAAAGTGGAAATTTAAGGAAATGATAGAATTCCGTAACGAATATGCAAAGAAATTTGGTTGGAACTTAATTGTAGAATCCAACATGGAGGCTTTTCATGCAGGAGTAGGACCTTTTACTCATGGCAGCAAGGTACATACAGATTTAATGAAAACGCAAGCTTTGCTTCATGCTCTTGACAAATATAAGTTTGACGCAGCCTTTGGCGGTGCTCGCAGAGATGAAGAAAAGAGCCGTGCTAAAGAACGTATTTATTCTTTCCGTGACCGTTTTCATCAATGGGACCCCAAAAATCAACGTCCCGAGTTGTGGGATATTTATAATGCCCGCATTCATAAAGGAGAGAGTATTCGTGTATTCCCATTGAGTAATTGGACAGAGTTAGATATTTGGCAATATATCCGCTTAGAGAATATTCCTATCGTTCCACTCTATTTTGCTAAAGAACGCCCAATCGTAAATATCGATGGTAATCTGATTATGGTAGACGATGACCGTATGCCCGAAGAATACCGTCGCCAACAAAAAATGAAGATGGTTCGTTTCCGAACTTTAGGTTGCTATCCGTTAACAGGAGCAGTAGAGAGTGAGGCAGATACTATCGAAAAAATAGTAGAAGAGATGATGACTACCACCAAGAGCGAACGCACTACTCGTGTCATTGATTTCGATCAAGACGGAAGTATGGAACAAAAGAAACGTGAAGGATACTTTTAAGAATAGATAATAATTATGGCTACAACATTAGATATAAAAGCTTTTCTTGATAGGGATGAGCAAAAAGACTTATTGAGATTATTAACAGCAGGTTCGGTCGATGATGGTAAATCGACCTTGATAGGCAGATTGTTGTTTGATAGTAAAAAATTGTATGAAGATCAACTTCAAGCTTTAGAAAGAGATAGTAAACGTGTGGGCAATGCCGGTGAACATATCGATTATGCATTGTTGTTGGACGGACTAAAAGCTGAACGCGAACAAGGTATTACCATTGATGTGGCATATCGCTACTTTTCTACAAATAAACGTAAGTTTATTATAGCCGATACTCCGGGACACGAACAATATACGCGTAACATGATAACCGGTGGTTCAACTGCTAACTTGGCTATCATTTTAGTAGATGCCCGTACCGGAGTAATAACTCAAACCAGACGACATACTTATCTAGTTTCTTTATTGGGAATAAAGCACGTGGTGCTTGCCGTAAATAAGATGGATTTGGTAGACTTCTCGGAAGAGCGTTTCAACGAAATAGTGAAAGAATATAAGACCTTTGTGGAGCCGTTGAATATACCCGATATTACTTGTATTCCACTTTCGGCTTTGGACGGAGATAATGTGGTGAATAAATCGGAGCGTACGCCTTGGTATAGAGGAATCTCATTGTTGGATTTCTTAGAAAACGTTCATATTGCCAATGACCATAATATGCATGATTTTCGTTTCCCAGTACAATATGTGTTACGTCCTAATCTGGATTTTCGTGGCTTCTGTGGAAAAGTATCTTCCGGCATTGTTCGTAAAGGCGACACGGTAATGGCACTTCCTTCGGGGAAAACTTCAAAGATAAAAAGTATTGTTACCTATGACGGAGAGCAGGAAGAAGCATTCTCACCTCAGTCGGTGACATTAACATTGGAAGACGAGATAGATGTGTCGCGCGGAGAAATGTTGGTACATCCCGATAATCAACCGATGAACGACCGTAACTTTGAGGCGATGTTAGTGTGGATGGACGAAGAGCCAATGGATGCCGGCAAACAATTCTTCATGAAACATACCACCAACCTTACTCGTACTCGAATAGATAGCATTCGCTATAAAGTAGATGTGAATACGATGGATAAATCGGAAGTCAGTGCCTTGAAGTTAAACGAAATAGGTCGTGTGGTGTTTACTACGGCTAAACCCTTATTCTTCGATTCGTATCAAAAGAATAAAGCTTGTGGCTCCTTTATATTAATAGATCCTATATCGAACAACACAAGTGCGGTAGGTATGATTATCAATAGAGTAGAGGCTAAGGATATGCTATCAACAGAAGATATTCCGGTACTTGACTTACCTAAATTAGGCATTGGCGCAGAACATTATGATGCATTACAAACTATTTGCAAAGAGTTGAGCCGTCAAGGAATTGTAGTTAAATTAAAGACAGATAAATAATGGGCTTAATAGAATTTAATAAACTACCTATCAATACGCTAGTAGGAGCAGACTGGAATACATTTAAGAAGATAACTCAAGGGAGGGATATTGATAAATCTTATCGTCAAAAATATTATTTGACTAAATCGGTTTGTCGCTTGTTGAGTTGGCTTAAGCCATTGCAAGACCATCGATACAAAAAGTTATTGGCAGATAAACCTTTGGAGAATGCTCCTGTATTTATATTGGGACATTGGAGAAGTGGAACAACATTTGTTCATAATGTGCTTTCTTGCGATAAACATTTTGGATACAATACTACTTATCAAACTGTGTTCCCTCATTTAATGATGTGGGGACAACCTTTCTTTAAGAAAAATATGTCGTGGCTGATGCCCGATAAACGTCCAACGGATAATATGGAATTGGCTGTAGATCTTCCTCAAGAGGAGGAATTCGCACTTTCCAATATGATGCCTTACAGCTATTATAATTTTTGGTTTCTACCTAAATATATGCAAGAATATGCAGATAAGTATTTATTGCTTAAAGATGCAGACAGCAAAGAACTAAAAGTTTTTGAAGATACTTTTACCAAATTGATAAAGATATCTTTATGGAACACAGGGGGCACGCAGTTCCTTTCAAAGAATCCTCCTCATACGGGCAGGGTAAAAGAGCTTGTGAAAATGTTTCCTAATGCTAAGTTTATTTATTTAATGCGTAATCCGTACACTGTGTTCGAGAGTACACGAAGTTTCTTTACTAATACCATTCAACCGTTAAAGTTGGAAGATGTAAGCAACGAAGAAATAGAAAAAAACATCCTGTCTATTTATGCTAAACTTTATCACCAATACGAAGAAGATAAAAAAGAAATTCCGGAAGGTAACCTTTTTGAAATGAAGTTCGAAGACTTTGAAGCAAACGCTTTGGAGATGACGAAAGATATTTACCAAAAGCTTGCTATTCCCGGTTTTGAAGAAGCTCGTGAAAATATCGAAAAGTATTTAGGAGAAAAGAAAGGATACAAAAAGAATAAATATAAATACGATGCTCGTACAGTGCAATTGGTAGAAGAACATTGGAACTTCGCATTACGTGATTGGGGATATTCTTTGTAATAGAAAGAATTTAGATTTATAGCAATATGATAAATAGTTTAAATAGAAAAGCAATACTCTTATTAACCGTAATGGTTGGAATAGTTGCTTCAGTAAAAGCTCAAGATAAAGTTGTTCCGATGTTATATGGCGATATGGAACATTGGGTAACACGTAAAATTCATGAATCGGGAATTATAGGAGGAGCTACTAAATATCTTTATGAATTGGGACCTACTCAAATGATAGAGAAAAACGAGGCTTATAAGAACTTAGGCGGTTCTCCTTGGGCAAACTCTAATGTGATGGCAAAGGTAGCAGGAATAGTAAAGACAAATACTTCTGTCTTTCCGGAAAAAAGAGGAGATGGATACTGTGTTAGACTTGAAACAAGAATGGAAAGCGTAAAAGTATTGGGTATTGTGGATATTACGGTCTTAGCAGCTGGTTCGCTCTATACAGGAACGGTACACGAACCTGTTAGCGGAACTAAAAATCCGATGAAAATACTTGGTATGGGTATTCCTTTCACACAAATGCCTAAAGCTGTTCGTTTTGATTATAAAATAAAGATGTCCGGAGATTCCGATCGTATACGCGCTACCGGATTTAGTAGGATATCTAAGATCCCGGGCAAAGATTTACCGGCTGTCATTCTGCTTCTGCAAAAGAGATGGGAAGATAATAAAGGAAACTTGTATGCAATACGTGTAGGCACTATGGTGGTGAAGTTTGATAAATCTACCACCGGTTGGATAAATAAAGCAACATATCCCGTTATGTATGGCAATATCACTCAAAGTGCTTCGTATAAACCGGAATGGATGAAGATACAAGAACAAGAAAGGTATTCGCTTAATAGTAAAGGAAAGAGCGTTCCTATAAAGGAAGTTGGATGGGCTACCGAAGATGATAAACCTACGCACATGGTACTGCAATTTACTTCAAGTCATGGAGGCGCTTATATTGGTTCTCCCGGAAATACGATGTGGGTAGATAATATAGATCTTATCTATTGATTTATTCATCCATTTCTATGGCTGTGAGGAATAATAGTCGTACTTTTGTTTCTTAATTATGGGACGACTACTTGCGATTGATTACGGAAGAAAGCGCACAGGTATAGCAGTGAGCGATACTTTGCAAATAATAGCAAATGGATTGACTACCGTTGCGACGCATGAGCTATTGAATTTCTTGCGAGACTATACCGCTAAAGAACCGGTAGAGCGGATACTTGTAGGATTGCCTAAACAATTGTCGGGCGAAGCTTCGGAGAGTATGAAGTATATAGAACCTTTTGTTAGGAATTTAAAGAAACAGCTACCGAATATTCCGGTAGAGTTTGTGGACGAACGTTTTACTTCCGTTATTGCTCATCGTACTATGCTAGATGGAGGAGTGAAAAAAATGGATAGACAGAATAAGGCTTTGGTCGATGAAATTAGCGCAACTATAATTCTTCAAACGTATATGGAAAGTAGAAGAATAAATTATAATTAATAAAATAATTAAAGAATAATATTTAGATAATATGATTTTACCTATTTATACCTACGGGCAACCTGTATTGAGAAAGGTTGCGGAAGATATACCTACCGATTATTCTAACTTGAAAGAGTTAATTAGTAATATGTTTGAAACGATGGCGAGTGCCGATGGAGTAGGACTTGCTGCTCCACAAGTTGGGCTTCCTATTCGTGTGGTAGTAATAGATTTAGATGTATTATCGGAAGATATGCCTGAATTTGCAGGTTTTCACAAAGCTTTTATCAATCCTCATATACTCGAAAAAGAAGGTGAAGAGGAAAGCATGGAAGAAGGTTGTCTTAGTCTTCCTGCTATTCACGAGAACGTGAAGAGACTTAACCGCATACACGTGACTTATGTAGATGAAGACTTACAAGAACATGATGAATGGGTGGATGGTTATCTTGCTCGCGTGATGCAACATGAATTTGATCATCTCGAAGGCGTTATGTTTATCGACCATATTTCTCCTCTTCGCAAACAAATGATAAAAGGTCGATTAAATGCTTTGTTGAAAGGAAAAGTACGTTGCTCTTATCGAGTTAAAACAATAAAATAAATATTTTTCTTTCTTGCAAAGAATTAATGTAGACATTATATAGCAGAAATTCTGTAAGTTACTTAGTTATATCAGTTATAATTTGTACTTTTGTTGCTTCAATTGGATAGTTATTTAATTAAGGATAGATGACAAGAGAACTTTTGACCCCCGACTATATCTTCGAATCAAGTTGGGAAGTATGTAATAAGGTAGGGGGTATATATACGGTATTGTCTACCAGAGCGAAGACATTACAAGATAGCCATAAGGACAAAGTAATATTTATTGGTCCGGACTTTTGGCAAGGAAAAGAAAACCCTTTATTCATAGAGGAAGATAACCTTTGTTCTGCGTGGAAGACGCATGCGGAAGTAGTTGATAAGATAGTTATTCGTGTAGGACGATGGAATATTCCCGGACAACCAATTGTTGTGTTGGTAGATTTTCGTCCTTTCTATGCATGGAAAAATACAATCTATGCCGACGCTTGGAATTATTTTGGCGTAGATTCATTGCATGGATACGGAGATTATGATGAAGCTTCGATGTTTGCTTACGCTTCCGGGCGAGTAATAGAAAGTTTTTATCGTTTCAACTTAACTGAAAAAGATAAGGTCGTGGCGCAGTTCCATGAATGGATGACCGGATTAGGTGCTTTGTATTTATTACGGAATGTGCCACAAATAGCCACTATATTTACTACTCATGCAACGTCGATAGGACGCTCTATTGCCGGAAACAAAAAACCTCTTTATGATTATCTTTTTGCCTATAATGGCGATCAGATGGCTCGAGAACTCAATATGGAATCGAAGCATTCGATAGAAAAACAAACAGCTCATGCAGTGGATTGTTTTACTACGGTGAGTGATATCACTAATATAGAATGCAAAGAATTATTAGATAAGCCTGCGGATGTAGTGTTGATGAATGGTTTTGAGGACGGCTTTGTTCCCGAAGGCAAAGCTTTTACAGCTAAACGAAAAGAAGCTCGTGAATCGTTGCTTAATGTGGCCAACAAACTACTAGGTCTAGAACTTAAAGATGATACTTTAATTGTAGGCACTAGCGGACGTTATGAATTTAGAAATAAAGGCATAAACGTCTTTTTGGAAACCATGAAAAGATTGAATAGAGATAAAAGTTTAAAAAGAGATGTGCTGGTCTATATTAATGTACCCGGATGGGTATCAGAACCTCGCCAAGATTTAAACGAAAGATTGAATAGTAAAGAAACATTTACCACTCCTTTAGAAGTCCCTTTCCTTACTCATTGGCTGCACAATACAAGTCACGATCAAGTGCTCGATAGATTGAAATATCTTAATATGGAAAATCGTTCCGAAGATAAAGTCAAAGTTATCTTTGTACCTTGTTATTTAGATGGGAAAGATGGTATTTTTAATAAAGAGTATTACGATGTACTGCTAGGGGAAGACCTTAGTGTGTATGCTTCTTATTATGAACCATGGGGATATACACCTTTAGAAAGTGTAGCATTTCAAGTCCCTACTATCACGACAGATTTAGCAGGATTCGGACTTTGGGTTAAAACGTTGACCAATCAAACCGGATTAGACAGTGGAGTAGCCGTTATTCATCGATCGGATTATAATTCGTCGGAAGTAGCCGATGAGATAAAAGAAAATATTATTAGTTTCTCTACAAAGACAAAAAAGGCAGTTGCCGATATTCGTAAACGTGCAAAAGAAATAGGCGAACAAGCTTTGTGGAAGCATTTTATACAATACTACTATCAAGCTTATGATATAGCTTTGCGCAATGCGGAGAAACGAATATTGAACTAAAAAATAGAAATTAAGTATATAAATAAGTAAACGACAACATTATGAAAGTAAAAATAAGTAATGTCAATGCTCCTAGCTGGAGGGAGATAACAGTAAAATCACATGTTCCTGAAGAATTAAAAAAATTAGAAGAGATAGCGCACAATATTTGGTGGGCATGGAACTATGAAGCAACTGAATTATTTAAAGATTTAGAGCCTGAACTTTGGAAAGAAGCCGGACAAAATCCTGTTGCGTTCTTAGAACAATTGAGCTTTGAGAAGATGGAAGAACTTGCCAACGACAAAGCTATTGTGGCTAGAATGAATGATGTGTATGCTAAGTTTAGAACTTATATGGACGTGAAGCCGGATAGCAAGCGTCCTTCTGTTGCTTATTTTAGTATGGAATATGGTTTAAGTAGTGTACTAAAGATTTATTCAGGTGGTTTAGGTGTGTTGGCCGGAGATTATTTGAAAGAAGCATCTGATAGTAACGTAAATTTATGCGCTGTAGGCTTCCTTTATCGTTATGGATATTTTACTCAGACTCTTTCTATGGATGGTCAACAGTTAGCTACTTACGAAGCACAAAACTTTGGAAGTTTGCCACTCGAAAGGGTGATGGATGCTAATGGACAGCCAATGGTGGTAGATGTTCCTTACCTTGATTATTATGTGCACGCATGTATTTGGAAAGTAAATGTAGGAAGAATTTCTCTTTACTTGATGGATACAGACAATGATATGAATAGCGAATACGATCGCTCTATTACTCACCAACTTTACGGAGGCGATTGGGAAAATCGTTTGAAGCAAGAAATACTTTTAGGTATTGGTGGTATTCTTACTTTGAATGCTTTAGGCATTAAGAAAGATGTATATCATTGTAACGAAGGTCATGCTGCTCTTATTAACGTACAACGTTTGAGCGATTATGTAACCGGTGGATTAGAATTTAATCAAGCATTGGAAGCTGTTCGTGCTTCTTCTTTATATACTGTTCATACTCCGGTTCCGGCAGGTCACGATTATTTCGATGAAGGTTTGTTTGGTAAATATATGGGTGGCTATCCCGAAAAAATGGGTATCACTTGGCAAGACTTAATGGACTTAGGGCGCAATAACCCGGGCGATGCAGGCGAACGTTTCTGTATGTCGGTATTTGCTTGTAATACCTCGCAAGAAGTCAATGGAGTAAGCTGGCTTCACGGAAAGGTTTCTCAAGAAATGTTCTCTTCTATTTGGAAAGGATATTTCCCCGAAGAAAGTCATGTAGGCTATGTAACCAATGGTGTTCATTTCCCAACTTGGTGTGCGACTGAATGGAAAAAACTATATGCTAAGCATTTCGATCCTAGTTTTATGCAAGATCAGTCGAATCCAAAGATTTGGCAAGCTATCTATAATGTGTCGGACGAAGAAATATGGAAAACTCGTCAAGGATTGAAAAATAAATTAGTAGACCATATCCGCAAACAATTCCGTGAAGCTTGGTTGAATAATCAAGGAGATCCTTCGCGTATTGTTTCCTTGTTGGACAAAATAAATCCGAATGCTCTATTAATAGGCTTTGGACGTCGTTTCGCTACTTACAAGCGTGCACATCTACTCTTTACCGATATCGAACGTCTATCGAAGATTGTGAATAATCCTGACTATCCGGTACAATTTTTATTCACCGGTAAAGCTCATCCACACGATGGGGCAGGACAGGGATTGATAAAGAAAATTATAGAAATCTCTCGTCGTCCGGAGTTCTTAGGCAAGATTATTTTTCTCGAAAACTACGATATGACTTTGGCTCGCCGACTTGTTTCGGGTGTTGATATTTGGTTGAATACTCCAACACGTCCTTTAGAAGCTTCGGGTACATCGGGCGAAAAAGCGTTGATGAATGGTGTGTTGAATCTCTCTGTATTAGACGGATGGTGGTTAGAAGGTTATCGCGAAGGTGCAGGATGGGCATTGACCGAAAAGCGTACTTATCAAAATCAAGAGCATCAAGATCAATTGGATGCAGTCACTATTTATGCTATGCTTGAAAATGAAATTCTTCCATTATATTATGCTCGCAACAAAAAAGGGTATTCTGAAGGTTGGATTAAGTTCGTGAAAAATTCTATTGCACAGATTGCTCCTCACTATACAATGAAGAGACAATTGGACGACTACTATCATAAATTCTACGAGAAGATGGCAAAACGTTCTAAGTCGCTTGCAGCTAATGACTATGCTAAGGCTAAAGAAATAGCAGCATGGAAAGAACAAGTTGTGGCTAAATGGGATGAAATAGAAATAGTTTCTATCGACGTGAAGGGTGGAGCTGTTGCAGCATTGGAAAGTGGTAAAGAATACAATGTGACGGTAGTTATCGATGAAAAAGGTTTGGATAACGCAATAGGGTTGGAATTGGTTACTACATATATAGACGCAAAAGGACAACAAAGAATCTATTCGAACGAAGAGTTTGAATTAGTAAAGAAAGAAGGAGAGTTATATACTTTCACTACCAATTATAGTTTGTCTAATGCCGGCAGCTTTAAAATAGCTTATCGTATGTATCCAAAGAATGCAGACCTTCCTCATCGTCAGGACTTCTGCTATGTTCGTTGGTTCAATAACTAATTTGTTAGCATAAACGTTTCTGAAAACGTTTTCATCTATATATAGCCTATCTATGTAACACTACGTAGATAGGCTATTGTTTTACCGAAAATAATACTGATGATTTAAAAAATAATAGGGAAGACTTTTGAAATAATACTGAAGACTTTTAAAGCCTACCGTATCGTTTTATTTGATTACTTCATGCAACGTAATATTTTCCAAGCTTTATTCCCTCTCAACCGGAAAAACTTATTAACTTTGCAAGTCAATTTGCAAACATAATAAACTTAAGAATATGGATATTTCTTATAATTGGCTGAAAGAATACGTCAATTTCGAATTAACCCCCGATGAGGTGGCTGCTGCTCTTACTTCAATAGGACTTGAAACGGGCAGCGTAGAAGAAGTTCAAACGATTAAGGGTGGTTTGGAAGGCTTAGTTATTGGCGAAGTGCTCACTTGTGCTGAACATCCTAACTCCGATCACTTACACATTACTACTGTTAATTTGGGTAATGGAGAACCTACACAAATAGTATGTGGAGCCCCTAATGTTGCGGCCGGTCAAAAAGTTATAGTTGCTACTTTAGGTACTAAACTTTACGATGGAGACGAATGCTTTTCCATCAAGAAGTCGAAAATCCGCGGAGTAGAATCTATAGGAATGATTTGTGCCGAAGATGAAATAGGAATTGGAACGAGTCACGCTGGTATTATTGTATTACCTGCCGAAGCTGTACCGGGAACTTTAGCTAAAGACTATTACAATGTCAAAAGCGATTATGTATTAGAAGTCGATATTACCCCTAATCGTGCAGATGCCTGCTCACACTTTGGCGTAGCCCGCGACCTCTATGCTTATCTTCTTCAAAACGGATATAAAGCAGAACTAAAAAAACCTTCAGTAGATGCTTTTAAAATAGATAACCACGATCTTAATATAGAAGTAGAAGTAGCTAATACCGAAGCTTGTCCGCGTTATACCGGACTTACTATCAAAGGAGTGACTATTAAAGAAAGTCCCGAATGGATGCAAAACAGATTGAGAGCTATCGGAGTACGCCCAATCAATAATATAGTAGATATCACTAATTATATAGTACACGAACTAGGACAGCCCCTTCATTGCCTAGATGCAGATAAAATAGGGAAAAAGATTATCGTGAAAACTTTACCCGAAGGTACGCCATTTACTACCTTAGATGGAGTAGAACGCAAGCTTAATGAGCGTGACTTAATGATTTGTAGCGAGACTGCTCCCCTTTGTATTGCCGGAGTCTTTGGCGGATTAGAATCGGGAGTAACCGAAAAAACAACCAATGTATTCATTGAAAGCGCATACTTTCATCCTACTTGGGTGCGTAAAACAGCTCGACGTTACGGACTTAATACCGACGCGTCTTTCCGTTTCGAACGAGGTATCGACCCTTTATACACAGTCTATGTACTTAAGCGCACTGCACTTTTAGTACAGGAATTGGCAGGCGGAAAGATTTCTTCCGAAATAAAAGAAATCTATCCCGTTCCGTTCAATAACTTTACGGTAGAAGTATCTTACAAAAAGATTAATACACTGATAGGTAAAGAAATCCCAACAGAAACAGTTAAGAATATTGTGAAGAGTTTGGAGATGGAAATTACCAACGAAACAGTCGAAGGCATTACTTTATCTATTCCTCCTTATCGAGTAGACGTGCAACGTGATGTAGACGTGATAGAAGATATTCTTCGTATCTACGGATATAATAATGTGGAAATATCAACAACTTTAAAATCTAGTTTGACAACAAAAGGAGATACAGATAAATCTCAGAAGTTGCAAAACTTAATATCAGAACAGTTAATTGGTTGCGGTTTCAACGAAATATTAAACAACTCGTTGACTAAAGCTGCTTACTACGAAGGCTTAGAATCTTATCCTGCACAAAATTTAGTGATGTTAATGAATCCTTTGAGCGCAGACCTTAATTGTATGCGTCAAACTATTTTGTTCGGTGGATTAGAAAGTATCTCTCACAATGCTAATCGCAAGAATGCCGACTTGAAGTTCTTCGAGTTTGGTAACTGTTACTATTTCCATGAAGAGAAGAAAGAGGCAGAAAAAACACTTGCTGCTTATGCCGAAGATTATCATCTCGGATTGTGGGTAACAGGTAAGAAAATTGTTAATTCATGGACACATATTGATGAGCAAAGCTCGGTTTATGAGCTAAAAGCCTATGTCGAAAATATTCTTATTCGTCTAGGATTGGACCTTCATAAATTAGTAATTGGAACTTTAAGCAACGATTTGTATACTACTGCGTTAAGTATTAATACTCAAGGAGGTAAGCTCTTAGGGACTTTGGGCGTGATAGCAAAAAAACAATTGAAAACTTTTGATATAGACAATGAAGTTTATTATGCCGACTTGAATTGGAAAGAGATAATGAAAGCCATTAAATCTGCCAAAGTAAGCTATAAAGAAATATCTAAGTTCCCGGCTGTAAAGAGAGACCTTGCCCTATTAATAGACAAGCATATACAGTTTGCTGAGATAGAAAAGATTGCTTACGAAACCGAAAGAAAACTACTTCACGAAGTTTCTTTGTTCGATGTTTACGAAGGGAAAAATTTGGAAGCGGGTAAGAAGTCGTATGCAGTAAGTTTCTTGCTTCAAGATGAAACGCAGACACTGAACGATAAACAAATTGATAAAATAATGATGAAGCTCATTGCCAATTTAGAAAGTAAGTTGGGAGCTAAGTTGAGATAAAAATAGATAGATTAACAACTAAATACATACACCAATGGGAAGAGCATTTGAATATAGAAAAGCAACAAAATTAAAGAGATGGGGAAATATGGCTCGTACATTTACGAGAATAGGTAAACAAATTGCTATTGCAGTAAAAGCAGGCGGTCCGGATATAGAAAACAATTCTCATTTAAGAGCTGTAGTTGCGAACGCAAAGCGTGAAAATATGCCAAAAGATAACGTTGAGCGCGCTATCAAAAATGCAATGGGCAAAGACCAAAAAGACTATAAAGAAATGGTTTATGAAGGTTATGGTCCTTTCGGCGTTGCCGTGCTTGTGGAAACAGCAACTGATAATACTACTCGTACGGTTGCCAATGTGCGTAGCATCTTCAATAAATTAGGTGGGTCGTTGGGAACTTCCGGTAGTTTAGACTTTATCTTTAATCACAAATCAATGTTTACCATTGCCCGTAAAGAAGGATTGTCGATTGAAGATCTTATCTTAGAATTAATCGATTATGGAGTGGACGAAGAGGTAGACGAAGATGAAGAAGGAATTACTATCTACGGAGAATTCCAAGCATTCAACGCGATCCAAACTTACTTAGAAGAAAATAATTTCGAGATACTTAGTTCTGAATTTACTCGTATTCCTACCGATCTTAAAGACTTAACGGAAGAACAGCGTGCCAGCATCGACAAACTAGTTGAAAGATTAGAAGAAGATGAAGACGTGCAAAGTGTTTACACTAATATGCGTCCTTCGGAAGAAGAGGAAGAAGGGTAGAGGAATGAAAACCGTTTATAAAACAAGCGGGACTTGTAGCACACATATAGAACTCGAAGTAGAAAATGATATTCTCAAAAACGTGAAATTTTGGGGAGGATGTAATGGTAATCTTCAAGGTATTTCGCGTTTAGTACAAGGATTGCCTGTGGAAGAAGTAATTAGTAAGCTCGAAGGAATTAGTTGCGGTGGTCGTCCTACTTCTTGTCCCGACCAATTATGTAAAGCTCTAAGAGAACTAAAAGTATG
>JAVVPX010000067.1:0-14709 GCA_036655555.1 Bacteroidaceae bacterium
GCTTCCATTGATATGAGAGGGAGTAACATTAAATGTCAATGTTTTAGAAGAATTAATAGCTACTGCTTCAAAATCTAATTGAGTAGTTGTACCAAAATCTATAGCAGTAGGTTGAAAACCGACAGCTGAGCTTGTGATTGTTTTTACTTTTTGTCCTGCATACATAACGTCAATATCAGCTGTTATATCTCCACTTTGCTTTGGAGTTACAGTGATAGAAACTTCTTGTTCCCCCGATAAATCTTTAGTAATTACAGCTGGTGATACAGAAAACGAATTGTTAGAAGGTACTAATTGAACATTTTCTTTTAAATTAGCAACCGTTATCTTCACCTTCTTTGTAGATGGGGTTCCTATGGCAACACGTCCAAAAGTAAGACTCTGTTCGGAAGTTATAATTACCGGTAAAAGGACACCTTTACCAGACAACATGATAGTTTTATTTATTCCGGTACCGACAACGCTAATTTCACCTGTATAATCTATTTCTGCTACAGGAGTAAAAGTCACAGTAAGCGTTTGTGTTTCTGTGGTTTCTGCAGTAATTTTCGACAAAGAAACCGCAAAAGCTGCATTATTAGACGTGATGGTCAAATCTCCCTTTAAGTCAGATGGAGTTAATGTAACAGTAAGTTCTTTAGCTACTTTTAGTTCTACATCACCAAAAGCCAAAGTGCTTTTTTCTACAACAACATCAGGAGCGGAAGCAACACCTTTACCCGACACTGCAATGGTATGATTTATACCTTTACCCGACAGAGAAATATGTCCGATAATATCTCCTTCACGATTTGGAGTGAAAGCAATAGTTATTGTTTGTTCCCACGAACCGGAAACAGTGGAAGAAGAGGGTAAAAAGGCTCCATTATCCGATACAATTTGTAACTCTCCATCCAAATCTGCGGGAGTGACAGTTAGAACTAGCTCTTTCTTTTTACCTTTTTCTACTTCTCCAAATGATAATGAAGAATGATTAACTGTTACAGAAGGGTTAGACACAATTATAGGAGGGGTTGAATATTCAATAGAAATTAAAGCATTTACATCTATTCCTAAATGATTTTTAGTCGAAGGGGTATTAACAAATGGTCCAGATACTGTTACTTGTTTACCAATATTGCTTGCTGTGGTAGCTGCAAATTTACGTTGATCATCCGTGGTTAATCTAACTACAAACATTTTAGTATAATCTTTTTCTCCTGAAGCATCTGCAATAGCAATATTATATTTACTATAGGTATTTATAGGACCATCTGGACTACTTAAATAGCCTAATATGTATCCCGACACAGTTCCTCCAGCACCTACACCTTGTACAAGAGCCTCAGCTACGGTTAAAGGAGGAAGTACTGCTACATATCCCGTACCTGATAATATTACTTTCTCATCAATATTAGTTCCTGTTATATGAATTTCTCCCGAATAACTCTGAACAGCTTTAGGTAGAAAGGTAACGGTTACTAAAGTAGGGACGATAGTGTTTGCAGGAATTGACTGTGGAGACACAGTAAAGTATTCATTTAAAGAAGCAATTGTTAAATCTCCTGTCAAATTAGAAGGAGAGACCATAAAGGAGAGTTGTCTGGTATTATCTTTGCCCACAACACCAAAATCTAAATTCTTGATGCTTGGTATTAATGTAGGAGCATTTTTGTCCAAGCCTGTCCCGGTTAATGAAATAGTTTCATTAATATCCGTTCCAACTATTGTTATATTGCCCGAATAAGCTTGTGCTAGGGTAGGCAAGAATTTTACTGTAATTTCTTGAACCGTTGTGGTTCCATTAGCTATACTAATAGGAGTAACAGCAAAAGCAGGATTATCTGAGCTAATCGTTAAATCACTCTTTAAGAAAAAAGGAGTCAAAGCTAAAGTCAGAACCTTAGATGTATTTTGTTTAATACTTCCAAAATCTAATGTTCTTTTATCTACTTCTACTCTAGTTGTAGATAACAATCCTTGTAAACTAAAATTAGCTATTTGCAGCCCTTCACCTGTGTTCTCTATTTTTAATTTAAATTTAGTAGTTGCATTTCCTAACTGAATAGTCTGACCTTTTCTCCACGCATAACTCTCCACGCTAAATCTCGGAGCTGCAAATATCACTTCATCAGTAGTTGCATTGAGAATACTAACCATACCGTAAGCTTCCCATGAACCAACCGTTCCATAATCTAGTGTAAGGACCAAATTATCGTGTTGTTCATACACCGGCGAAACAATGTTTCTTTTATTAAGCAAAACACCTGAAGCATCGCTACTCACATTAGCATCAATCGTCCAACCTTGAGCTTTTAATTGTTCTATATTATAGCTACCATCTGGGCAGTTAAAAATAGAATGTTGGGCTTTAGAAATTCCACTTATTCCAAACAATCCTAACATGAGCAATATTGCTCGTGTTAGATACAAAGCTTTGATATTCTTCATAATCGTTTCCATTTTATTTATTACTATTAAATTCTATAATTACTAGACACCTATATAATGGTAATTTTCTCTACTTTATTACCATTTTCTGTTTCAACAATTAACAGATAAACCCCTCTTTGGATTCCACCGGTAGATATAGAAGTAACTTCCGGTTGGGCATTTGTTTCAGAAACAATGTTGCCCTGTATGGTTACCAACTTAATCACTTTAGCATTGTCCACTTTAACGTTTAACGTCTCACCTTGTACTATAGGATTTGGATATATCAGAGTTGTTGGTACATTTATTTTTGTAATATTTACAGGTGGTTCTATAACACTACCCGACACTTCAATTTCTCTCACAGCAACACCTTGATAATTATCACCATTTTCGAGAATTAATTTCACATATCTGCCCTCTACAGCTGGATTAATTGCTGCGGTATACTCTGTTTGATAACTATAAAAGGGCATATCTACCTTTTTATATGAAGCAGCATTATCTTCTTTACCTACATAAGCCTCTAGTCCTGCTAAATAATCGGCAACATATTGAGTTGTAGTAGTAAATAATTTTATTCCATTTACTAAATAATTTTCTTCTAAATCGACTATTACAGCAGTCTTCAATCTTCCTGCATCTTGAGAAACCCAGTATTTTCCCCATTCAGTATTACCATTAACTCCTGCAGGAGGTATTATTCCATCGGTTATCACACTAAGTGTTCCTGTTATGCCTCCAATTCCGGCAGGATTTGCTGTAACCTTCTTTCCTTGTGCTAAATTGCCAAGATCTAGAATTTGCACATCAACTCCTGAATGATAACTCCAATCCCCATTCTTCAAAGAGATCATAACTCTAGCTTTTCCCTTAACTACACCTTCCAATGTAAATTCTATCTTATTGGTATTCTTATTTAGTAGCACATTTTTTACTAATACCACTTGCTCGTTATTACTTACTACCTTCGCTTCTATATTATCAGCCATTACAGCTCCTCCTAAAGAATATTCAATTTCTTTATTAAGAGTCTTCCCTGCAGATATTTTAGCAGTGGCAAAATGAGCAATTTCTAGTGTATTCTTGCTATTAGCCTTTGCTAACACCTCTAATTCTTTTAAATAAAAATCCCCGGGAGCAGAAGCTTTAGGTTTTATCACGGCTTTTATAAATTGTCCTGTTGCAACTTCCGACAATATTATTTCGTTTGCTGTATTTATATCTGTGCCTCTAGTCCACGATACTCTACGATAGGAGTCTTCATTATCTTGATTTCCTACATATAATCGAATATCAGATGGCAATTTAGGACTTTTTTGAAAGTCGGTAGCACTAGGTGGGAAATATAATTTAAAAGAACGAATATCATAGACTTTAGTTAAATCAATAGTAAAGGTTGTTGATGCATTATTTATTTTACCATCATTGCCACCAATCCAATAAGTATCCATTTTGCCATCTACCATACCTTCTTCGCCTCTCTTGTTTATATCCTCATTCGGCTTTGGTTCGGTCGATTCGACGATAATAGGAAGAGTTCCACGAGCCACATTTACATAACTTTCATCACTAACTTTTACATCAATAAGTGCGCTTTTTATCCATTCTCCATTGGTAAACTTAACATCTATTTTGAAATTTCCTAAATCTAATGCTTGCATATCAAACGTAGCCTTTCCTGTAGACTCATTAATCACTGCATTACTAATTTTAAGAGCATCATTGTTTGAAGAAGAAATGTCTATTGCAAAATTACTATTACGTTCCTCACCATTTAAGCCAAAAGATATTTCTTGATTTTTTTTGTTAGGAACAGTCATTAAAATAGGTTCAGTGGGCACACTCAACCGAAGTTTGCCTTCTACTCCCCATATTTCAAATTCATAGATACGAACAGTAAAAGGAGTATTATCATAAGGCTGGAACTTAACATAACGAGCAATTGTAGGTTTAATATAATCAGTTTTTATACTTTCCTCGCGACCGGTTTCATCTGTAACTAATTCCCAATTCTGTAAATCGTTGCTAACTAATATTTTATAATTTTTAAAATTAGGCCAACCACTTTCTGCATGAAGACAATCATAAGTTACAAACTTATATATTTTACAAGAAGCTGAGAGATCTACAATAACCCAATGTTTATCAGATCCACCTCCACACCACTTACCGTGAACATTTTCCGGTTTTTGTACTCCATCCAATAAATTTTCAGGATATTCACCATTGATATAGCCACTTGCTGAATGAATTTTCTTTCCTACACTCACACAAACAGGATCGGCATTGGATACTTCAACAAGTCCTTTCATCGTTTTTGTTATAGTCCCTGCTGCAGTAGTAGCTTTTACTATAATATCATATGCACCTTCTTTTGAAAAACTAAACACCGCATTATTGCCTGATGAAGACACTTTTGTTGCTCCCGATGGTGTAGTCCATTCGTATGACACTTGGAATTGAGTGGAAAAAGCTTCTATTTTAACAGATTCCCCAACCTTTAAAATTGTTTTGTCAGCTCTCAATCGTAGTTCTAATTGATCTATTAATGCAAAATCTAAAGATAAGGAAACTTCAGCCCCTTCTTTCAAATCATTGGTAACAGTGGTAACCATGACTTTTACTCCTTTTTCTGATAATGAAGATCGATTAAAAGTCTCAATATAGAATCCCTCGTTACGCGTTTGTCCCACTAATCCTTTTATCCCATTTCTCTCTAGATATACATTATAGTGATGTACGTCTTTAGACTGAGGAGCGTTCCAAGTTAATCTAATATTACCATTATCAAATCCCAACTTATTTTGTGACATCAAATTAGTAACAGACACAGACGAAGGATTATAATTAGCTTCTAAAACTCCCATCTGTCCCAAAGTAGCTGAATAAGAATTTACAGTAGTTGATACTTTAAAATTTAAGGCAATAATGCTAAGAGTCTTTCCGCTTAATGAAGATAAATCATACTCTACTACATTCCATCCGTTTTCGTTTGAAGATGTAGAAACGGGAATAGTAATAAATTGAGTTTTATTCTCAGAAGTAGCTAATTTAACCTCAATAGAGTTAGCGGTTGTCGTTTTGTATACCAACTGAAACTTATCACCTGTACTAATTTGTAGTTTTGTTTTATAAAATCGCACCAAGTGATCTTGATTAGCAGTTAACTTACCCGTAACTTTTAAAGATGTACCCACATTATAGGCATCATCCCAATTATAATCCAAGCTAATTTCGTCAGTGGAAGATTCTATCCACCAACGCCAAGTAGGCAACACATCTTGCATACCACGATGATACCAATCTTGATCACCACTATTTTTAATAGGAATGCTTTTAGCAATGCCATTGACGAAACGTTGTTTTCCAAATCCGGTACTAAACGAAGTAACAAATGGCTTAGATTGGATAGCAGAACGTTCCTGAACCGCATTGGCTAATCCTGGCCATACACCAGATTCCCAACCTGCTTTATTTGTAGGATTATTGGCTGAGTTAGTCCAGAATCGTGCTTCATTGTCAAAGACCTTTTTCTGAGCAGTATAAGCAGTAGTCCCTTTTGCCGAAGGTGTATTCAAATAATTTTCAACCACCTTTTTCCACGTTACTTCTTCTGGGTTAAAAAGGTCTACTGATGCATTGTGTCCGGTCTTCGAGAAAATATTTTTAAAATATTCTGCATTCCCATCAATTGAGTTTTGTGGAATTTCAAGACCAAAGTAGAGCTTTTTAAACGCATTTTCTTTAGTAATTGAATTATCTTGTAAGACTTTCATCTGTGTACTAATATTACCAGCTGACGGACTTGTATAATCTAAGAAATAAGATGTTCCATCTAACTTAAGGAAATTCATGTACTGACCTATTTCTTTCCCTGTGTCATACCATTTAATTTCCATGTGATTCTTATTGCCTTGCTTCTTATATTTATTAAACGTCTGTACAAAGCCTTCCCAATCTGCCGGTCTATACTCTGCAGGAGTTTCTGAGTTAATAAACCAACCATCAAAGCCAAAATAGTCCGCAATTTCCCAAAGCTTCTTGGCATAAATATATTCTCCTCCCTGCTTTGTTAATATTTGGTCTACCCAAAGTTCATCTCCTGCAAAGCTAGCAGGAGGAAAGAATATCTGCCCCAATACTTTTACGCCATTCAAATGTGCCGCATCCGTTACAGGAGCCGATGGCGGAATAATAATACCTTCTGCTGCAGAACCTCCCCACCATACAAGCATATCCATATATTGCCAATAAGTTGGATTGTATCCTAAAAAATTATTAGCACCCTGAGAAGGTGTAGTACCACACTCAGGATTCATCGTTAAACAAGCCGAAACTTGACCGTCATAAAACTGACAAACATTAGCCTTTATGCCATCATCTTTAAATCGTGGCTGCAAAGGCACAGTACTCTTATTGAACTTTGCATCCAGATCTTTCTCTGGAGTCCAATTTTTAATTTTTTCGGGATGCCAACAACCAGATAGGGGCTGTTGTCCCATCACGGTATTTACCCAAAGGAGCAATAACGTCATCAATAATACATTTCTAACTTTCATACTATTTCGATTTAATATAATTTTTATTATCAATACAATTAACTATTTATTTAGAAACGATCCATCCTTCTCTCTGAAATTATTCGTTGTAGCACGTTTCCCATCCATTCCATTTGTATCTGCGACATCCCACCAAAGCCTTACCCCTTGCAACTGCAAGTGTTTACTTACATTTTCTGCATTTCTAGCCAACTCCTCATTAGGATATTTTATTCTTTTAATAAAATGGTCTTTTGGCACATCTCCTCTATCCGTAATAGCAGGAGTCTGCAAACGAGGATAATCTGTTCTTCTAAATTCAGCCCATCCTTCATTTCCATTTGGGAAAACAGCAATCCACTTTTGTGTGATAATTTGCTCAAGCATACCCTCTTTATCCCCCGTATTAAAAGGATTTGTAGCAGGATTTCTATTTATAGCCAAAACTCTTAAATATGCATTTGCTAAATTGTCAACAATTTTATAGTAGGCTAAAGAAGCTTTTACTCCTTCTTCAAAATATTCTTTAGGTGTTTTATTCGTACCATTCCAACTACGCAATGCTGCTTCAGCAAGTAAAAATCGGCTTTCGGCATAACCCAACCATACCATTTCACGTGAATAACCAAACCAATAATCATCTCTCACATTTTTTTTATCCGTTGGATGACATTTCAATGTCGAATAAGCATCTGTAGATTGATAAATATCTTGATTCCCTATTTCGCATCCTGTATAATTTGTACTAGATGATTCCACACCATTAATCAAAAGTCCATCCCAAGGTGTAGGTTTATACCAAGAAATAGGGCAACGAGGATCGAGCCGTGCACTCTGTTCTTTATATGCCCGTTCTATATCTTTAGACATAACAGCATCATGCCATTTATAAGCACATAATGCAAATATGTTTTCATCTTTCTCATCTGCATTTTCTCCTCCATTCTCTGATAAAGCGAAATTAGGAACGGTTCTCATTTTATCAGCATCCGACATCATCAAGCCATTTAAGTCCGCAAGGGCTGCTTCTCCCTCTTTCTTTGCCCTTTCCGGATCAATATTAACAATACGAAGAGCAAGTCTCAATCTTAATGTATTGGCAAAACGGACCCACTTAGCAATATCTCCTCCATAGCATTTATCATCCAAACCAAGATTAAAAGAATTGTTTTCTATATTTATATTCTTAACCGCTTGTGTAAGTATCCTAAATATCATATCATACACCTTATCTTGTTTATCATAAGATGCTTTTTCTGGAGGTGTCTTAGCTTGAATATAAGCCGAAAAAGGAATATCTCCATAAGTATCAGTCATCATTGAAGTTAAGAATGCCATATAAATACGTGTTATATAATATGCATTTGCATATTTCTTATCCACGTGCTTAAATACTAAAGCTAACTCCCTATACTCTTTAAAACGATCTTGATAATAATGATTCCATCGTTTTTTTGAATAATCATCAGTATAAACATAATCAGGTGAAAGCAATCTAAATGCGGGTTTATTATTTGCAAAATAGCCAGCATAAACATCATGTGTCAAATTGGTAGTTACTTGGTAATCATTAATAACCCCCTCTTGAGTAAATTTTCTAAATTTGGCGGGAGCTACTCCCTCCTGACTCTTCAAAGCTGCTAGATCTGCTTCTGATATTTTATTGTTCAAGTCTATATCATCCACATCTTCTTCTCCATCTCCAATATTACCGGGCAAATATTCTGGATTTATTGGATCAACATTCATGCTTTCAAATCTATCTGTACATGAAGGAAATAATCCAACGACAAGAAGTAATCCTCCAATAAAGATAGTTTTATATATATATTTAGTAATCATTTCTCTTTATTTTATTAATTAAAAACTTACATTCACTGAAAAACCTAGTGTACGAGAATAAGGGACGGATGTATAATCTATTGCCTGAGAAAACATTGATGTATTAAATCCTCCTTCAGGACTTGTTCCAGGTGTGTGTTTTAATAAATAGCATAAATTACGACCTACAAATGCTAATTTTAAGGATGTCAAAGGAGTTTTATTTAACCATTTTTTAGGAAAGAAATAACCAAAAGACAACTCTTTCAACTTAATAAAAGATGCATCATAAATGAATTCTTCCGCAATTCCTTGTTGTCCACCAACTGTAGTATAATATAATTCTGCAGGAATAACTTTATCATTAGTCTTTCCGTTTTCATCAACACCTGTAAATACTAAATTTTCTCTTTTTTCTGTTCTTTTAGCCGTTCCATAATATGTAGACATTGCTTCTGAAACAGAAACTATATTACCTCCAAATTTCATATCAAAAAGAGCGGAAACAGTAAAACCTTTATAAGTAAACGATGGGGTAACCGACATTAGTAGTTTAGGCTGAATATTACCTATAGCATCAGGATTTGTAGTATCTTGTAATTTGGGCGTTCCATCGCTACTTACAATTATATTTCCTTTATTATCTCTTGCATAAGATTTTTTTGGATATATATCACCTAACAATCCACCTTCTTCGGCTCCTACATCTACAAGAAATTTTTCATCAGCAAAATTAAAGCTCATTCTTGATACTCCCGAGGACAAGCTCTTGACTATAGACTTATTATGAGCCAAGTTCATATCTAAATTAAATTCAAAATTCTTTGTCCTAATAGGAGTGGAATAAATCATTAACTCTACTCCCTTATTTGATATTTCACCGGCATTAATCCATTTTGCTACAAATGAACCGGTAGTTGGAACTTTCATTATTTGATTTTTAGTAATACTATAGTAGTAAGTAAAATCGAATCCTAATCGATTATTCAAAAACTTCATATCAAGTCCCAATTCATACGATGTTGAAATTTCAGGTTTCAAGTTATCATTGGCTTTAGTTGTTATAGTATTTGGCAGTGGTCCACTTGGCTCTCTATGATATTCTGTGACATTACGCAAAATATAAGGATCGGTGTCTTTTCCTACCTGGGCTAAAGAAAATCGTAATTTTGCAAAAGTCAACCACTTAGGTAATCTCCAATCCATTTTATTCATAAAATCTGAAATAATATAACTTACGCTTGCTGAAGGATAGAAGTAAGAACAATTATCTATGGGCAAAGTAGAAGACCAATCATTACGAGCAGTCAAATCTAAAGCAACATATTCGTCATAAGCAATTTGAGCAGTTCCCATCACAGATTGTATCTCTTTTTCTTTAAATTTCTGCATTGCAGAATTAAAGCCCAATGCGGAATTCAGCACTGGAGAGTTTTTATCCAACATATTATAAGCACTACCTGTAAGCCCTTCCAAACTTTGATGCATGACATTAGCACCTAAAGTATATCCAATTCTAAATTTATCCCCAATCTTATGATCACCCATTACCATTAATTCTGCATTTGACTCAAAGAAATTTTCCTCTCCCTTATCAAAGTTATCACCAGTTATAGGAGCTGTGGTAAGAGCATCTGTTTTATTTTGCACTTCCAATTTTGTTCTATAATAATCAAAAGCATATTTTCCTGTAACACGCAGCCATGAAGTCACTTGAAGATTTATGCCATAATATCCAAAAGCTCGCCATCTCTCATCCAAATTACTATGTTGATGGTTTACATAATAAGGGTTGAGGATTGTTGTTGTAGGTCCATGCCAATTAACATGGGGGCGATCGGAGGAAGAAAATGATTCCAAATCATTCAAGCGCACATTATTAGGAATAAAAAGTAATTGATAAACCTCCCCAACTTCACCATACATTGGTCTATTTCTAGCACGAGTCTTAGATAATGAGAGTTTAGCATCCATTGTTATATATTTATTCAATTCAATGCTAGATTTTAAATCTAAATTAATTTTACTCAAATGCTCACCATGGAACAATCCTGAACTTTCAGAATTTCCAAAAGAAGCTCTGTAATTAGCTTTGCCAGATACTCCACCTATAGATAAATTATGATTTTGAGAAAAACCAGTATTAAAATAATCTTTTAATTTATTTCCATATTTACTATATGCGTACATTTTACCATTCCATGCCTCACGATCTAATCCATCTAACTTTGGACCAAAACTATTTACAGACGTTCTATCATAAATACCTCCACTACCTTGCCCAAACAAGTCTTGCATCTCTAATGTTTCTACTACATCCGTCCATGTTGCACTTCCAGTATAAGTAACTCCTAATCCATTATTTGCTAATCCTTTCTTTGTAGTCACCAAAATAACTCCATTACCTGCACGCGACCCATATAGAGCTGCTGCATTAGCCCCTTTTAAAACAGATACCGATTCAATATCTTCTGGATTAATATCTTCAATAGCACTTCCTCTATCAATACCACGACCTAATGATGCGGAAGAATTGCTTTCATCATTAAACGGAACTCCATCCACCACCCACAATGGTTGATTATTGTCTGTCAACGAACTGTTTCCACGAATAGTTATTTTAGTAGAACCATTTAATCCTGTACTTGAAGTATTCATTTGCAAACCAGCTATCTTACCTTGTAAAGCACCTGTTATCGACGGATTACTTGTTTTATTTAACTCATCACTTTTTAATTCCTGTATTGCATACCCCAACATTTTCTTTTCTCTTTTAATGCCTAAAGCAGTAACTACCACTTCACTTATTATTTGAGTATCTTCGA
Source organism: Bacteroidaceae bacterium (assembly GCA_036655555.1). Classification (GTDB taxonomy): domain Bacteria; phylum Bacteroidota; class Bacteroidia; order Bacteroidales; family Bacteroidaceae; genus Bacteroides. The sequence continues at coordinate 11,600 of JAVVPX010000067.1, forward strand.
CCAAAGTAACGTTTAAAATTTCATTTTTACCTAGGGTCACTGTTTGCTGCTTATATCCAATATAAGAAAAAACAATTTTCGCATTCGGATTATCTACTTTCAAAACATATTTTCCGTCATAATTTGTTATTGTTCCATTGGATGTTCCTTGTACTGATACATTTACACCTATCAATGGCTCTTTGTTTGCATCAATAACCGTTCCTGTTATTTCATGTTCTTTTTTATTTAATGCTTTTACAGGGGTTTGCTTAACGGATAAGTAAACTATATTATCTTCTATTTTATAAGTAACTCCTTTCCCTTTCAATAATTTGTCGAGAAATTCGTCTAAGCTAGCATCTTTTACGCTGATAGACTCAACTGTCATATCCGACAATTTGTCATCGTAAAAGAATTGATACTTCGACTGTGATTTTACTGTTTGAATAACTTGCCCTAACGTTGCTTTGGGAGTAGATAGAGTTAACTGTGCAACAGACCACTCTAGGGGAGCTGACACGAAAAGGAGAATCAATAAGGCTCTTAATGACTTCGACCTTCGAAACAAACGAATGTTCTTCATTTGACTATTTATTAAATTAATTAGTTAACATTTTTGGTTAGTAACATTTTGTATCTCTTTATACGATACCGCAAATTTCACTTACATAAATAAAACAAGTATCGTAATAAAAACACTTAGCCTTATTTACATAAAAATTCAATTATTAATGGGATTTTTTATCTTTAATACTTTATCTAAAACTTCAATTATAAAGAATTAGTAATAGCGGTAATTAAAAGGTGGAAAATTGACCATAAATTAAACATAATTTCTAGTCAATTATTCATTGTTGATGTTTTAAATATGGAATAATCTCTTTTTATTTTGAAAAAGAATATGGAGAATCTTCTTCATTAATTCCTCTATTCACATTCGGTTTATTGCTCATCAAAAAATTTATTATACCGCCCTTGAATAGTTCTTCGTGATTTAAATAATTTTTCGTATAATTCCGACCGTTGAAAGACATTGACTCAACATACACATTATCTATGTTATTATTTGGAGCATTGATTATCAAATTATTTCCATTTTCAAAATGAATAGTTGACTTTTTAAAGAGTGGAGCGCCTAACACATATTGATTAGTACCCGGACAAACGGGATAAAATCCTAAAGCTGTAAACACATACCAAGCAGAAGTCTGTCCATTATCTTCGTCTCCACAATATCCATCAGGACCGGGAGTGTACATACGATTCATCACCTGTCGCAACCAATATTGAGTTTTCCAAGGTTGTCCGGCATAATTATACATATAAATCATGTGTTGAATAGGCTGATTACCATGTGCGTAGTTTCCCATATTCATCACAGTCATTTCTCTAATTTCGTGAATCATTCCACCATAATAGCTATCGTCAAATAAAGGCGGAACTATAAAAACAGAGTCTAGCATAACAACAAATTCATCTTTGCCACCCATCAAATTAATCAATCCTTTAGGGTCGTGAAAAACAGACCAAGTGTAGTGCCAACTATTACCTTCGGTAAATGCATCTCCCCACTTCAACGGAGAGAATGGAGTCATAAATTTGCCATTTTTATTCTTTCCACGCATTAATTTTGATTTGCTATCAAATAAGTTTTTATAATTCATAGCCCGTTTAGCATACAATTCTATTTCTTTTTTGGGACGTTTTAGTTCCTTAGCTAATTTATAAATGCACCAGTCATTATAAGCATATTCTAAGGTACGAGCAGCATTCTCGTTGATATTTACATCATAAGGAACATATCCTAATTTATTATAATACTCATATCCAAGTCTACCGGTAGAAGAAACTGTAGGATGTACATTTTCAGTTCCATGTATCAATCCTTTATATAGTGTTTCTAAATCATTTACCTTTACTCCTTTCATATAGGCATCTACCAAAACAGAAGCGGAATTATTGCCGACCATGCATCCCCTATGTCCGGGACTAGTCCATTCAGGAAAGAAACCGCTTTCCTTATAAGCATTAATTAGTCCTTCTTGAATTTCTTTATTTACAGAAGGATACATCATATTCAGAAAAGGGAATAAGGCACGAAAAGTATCCCAAAATCCGGTATCTGTATATAAATATCCCGGCAATACTTGACCATTATATGGACTATAATGAAACGGCTGTCCATCGGCATTCAATTCATAAAATTTACGTGGAAACAAAACAGAGCGATACATGCAAGAATAGAATGTGCGATATTGGTCTATGCTTCCTCCGTCTACTTCTATCTTTCCTAATACATTATTCCATGCTTCTTTGCCTTTGGTTACTATAGTTCCAAAACTGTCATTGCCCAATTCTTTCAAATTAATGGCTGCTTGCTCTTGACTAATAAACGAGGAGGCAATGCGGGTATGTACAATCTCTCCTTTCTTTGTTTTAAACCCTATAACTGCACCAGCATGAGCAGCTATTTGTTCTAAAACATTTTCATTTAATTTGCCGTCAGCAAAAGTAGCGTCATAAGTAAAAGGTTTATCAAATTCTACAATAAAATAGTTTTTAAAATTTGTTGGAACTCCTCCACTATTTCGAGTTGTATAACCTATAATTTTATTTTCATTTGGCAATATCTTCACATAAGACCCTTTATCAAAAGCATCCAACACAATATAAGAATGCTCATTTTCAGGAAAAGTAAAACGAAATAAAACAGCACGCTCTGTCGGAGAGAACTCTGCTATCACATCATGCTCAGCTAAATACACCTTATAATAATAGGGTTTAACTACTTCTCCCTTGTGTGAGAACCAACTAGCTCGTTTATCTTGATCAAATTCCGGTTTACCTACTATAGGCATTATTGAAAACTGTCCGTAATCGTTAATCCATGGACTAGGCTGATGCGTCTGTTTAAATCCGCAAATTTTATTAGCTGTATAAGTATATTGCCAACCATCTCCCATTTTCCCTGTTTGTGGAGTCCAAAAGTTCATTCCCCAAGGACGAGCAATAGCCGGATAAGTATTTCCGGTAGAGAGTTCGAACGAAGATTCTGAGCCCATTAAAGGATTGACATATTCAACATAATCGGTCGCTTGAGCAAAGACAGAACATCCTAATAAAAATAA
>JAVVPX010000068.1:0-14648 GCA_036655555.1 Bacteroidaceae bacterium
ATATGCAGAAGTGGTTAGTTTGGGAAATAAAAATGTTAAAATTAATTAAACTTAGGTGAGGTAAGCAATGTATTGCAAAATTAAATTTTACACAGGACTATATCACGTTTTGCTAGGGCGTGGACTTGCCAATGACGTGAATGGTGCTTATCCGAAGAACAACGGAACAATCGGACAAATAGTCCTCAATGCCGATGGAACTCCTAAGCACAATCATTACAATACGGATGCCATTTGGGGAGGTTATTGGAATTTAACTAATCTATGGGCTATTGCTTACCCGGAATATTATAACAATTGGGTACAAAGTCAGATGTTGGTTTATAAAGATGCCGGATGGCTAGGCGATGGTATTGCAGCCAGTAGATATGTATCGGGAGTGGGAACCAACATGGTAAGCATTGCTTTTGCAGGAGCTTACAATAGTGGCATCCGCAATTTTGATGTAGAAGAAGCCTATCAAGCAACTTTAAGAAACGAATTAAAATGGGAAAATCGTATAGAGGGAGCAGGCAAGATGGATACTAAACAATTTGTAGAAAGAGGATATGTGCCTTATGAAAACAGTTCACATTTTGGAACACATCCGGGAGGTTCTACTTTTTCGGCATCTCATACTCTAGAATATAGCTTTAGCACTTATGCGGTAGCTCAATGGGCAAAATCATTAGGCAAAAAGAGCGATTATAAACGCTTGATGGAGTACTCCAAAGGATGGGAAAAACTATTTGATGACACTTTAAAATTAATCCGTCCAAGAACAGTAAATGGTGAATTTATCAACAAATTTAATCCGTTAGAATCATGGAGAGGATTTCAAGAAGGCAATGCGGTACAATACACATTCTTTGTTCCTCAAGATCCTGAAGGACTAATTAACAGAGTCGGTCATGACGAGTTCAACAATCGTTTGGATTCCATCTTTACAGAAGCCCGCAAGTCGGTCTTTGGTGGCGGAAAGGTTGTGAATGCTTTCTCCGGTTTGCAGAGCCCATACAATCATGGCAACCAACCCAATCTGCATATCTCTTGGCTATTCAATTTTTCAGGAAAGCCTTATCTCACACAAAAGTGGACACGTTTGATTTGTGATGAGTTTTATGGTACGGAAGGCGAGCATGGGTATGGTTATGGGCAAGATGAAGATCAAGGACAATTAGGAGCTTGGTATGTATTAGCTGCTATGGGATTGTTTGACGTTCAAGGTGGGGTTTGCGAAAAGCCCACGTTTCAGATAGGAAGTCCTCTTTTCGATAGAATAGAAATAAAGTTGAATCCACTAAATGCAAAAGGTAAATCTTTCGTCATTGAAACAGAAAACAATGGGCCTAAATCATATTATGTGCAATCCGCTAAATTAGATGGCAAGAAATTGAATGATTGCTGGTTTTATAGGAACGACCTTTATAAAGGTGGAACATTGAAGTTAAAAATGGGAACAGTACCAAACAAAAAGTGGGGTACGGTCAATTCTCCACAATATTCTCGGTGAGAAATGTCATCAATCAATTCTTCAAAGTTTACTGAATAAATGCTATCAGAAACTTTAGAATAAATAAATTCCGGCAATATTTAGAAAACATTGTTCTAAGATACTGCCGGAATTTATTTGTATTACTCGCAAAAGTCAAAGTATGAATATAGTCATATAATTCGGAGAATAAAAAACTTATCTCTCTATTTCAACGGCATAAATGAAACAGCTTGCCCTCCTCCATTAGCCATTACAATATCCAACACATCTGTTGTTCTTACTATTCTTTCTATTATTTGATAATTAGTAGGATTTGTTTTCCAATCTGCATCTTTTCCATCAGCATAAATAATAGCCTTATATTGCTTCCCTTTTTCAAGAAAATCGAGATTTATTTTCAATGTACGCCCCTCTTCATTAGTAGAAGCTCCTAAAAAATAATTATCTTTTGCTTTACGAACAACAACTACAAACTCACCCGGTTCTCCCGCTAAAGCTTTAGACCAATCGCAATCAGCATCAAAGTCTCTAAAAAATTGGAAAGCAGGATGTCCTTTATAATTTTCAATCATGTCCGAAGCCATTTGCATAGGAGAATAAATAATAACCCAATTAGCCAATTGCTTAGCTAACGTAGTATTTACACGACTGTTACCTTTATCCAAGTTATTCCATTTTTTATGTTTAGGAGAATTTCTTGTATTTTCGAATAAGATGTCAAATGTTCCGGGAGTATAATCCATCGGTCCACTTAACAATCGTGTAAAAGGTAATATTTCATGATGTGTAGGTGCATTCCCTTCACTCCATGCATTCCATTCCATCCCTTTAGCTCCTTCACGAGTCATCATATTGGGATAAGTTCTGCGAATACCTGTGTCTTTTATTGGTTCGTGAGCATCTACAGTCATCCGGTATTTAGCTGCCATTTCTACCACCTTTCTATAATGCCTTACTCCATATTGTCCATGATGTTTTTGTCCATTAGGGAAACCACCGGCATAACCGGTCTTTAACATATGAATTCCCAAATCGCTATACCATTTTATAGATTTTTCTAATTGAGATTCATAATTAGGAATATTACCACCCGTTTCATGATGTCCTATTATCTCCACTCCTTTTTCCTTTGCATATTGTACTATTTTTTTTATATCAAAATCAGCATAAGGTTTTGTATAATCAAAATATTGATCGCCTCCCCAATTTTCCCAGCCTTCGTTCCATCCCTGTAAAGACAGAAAAGGACTTCAGATGGTGTAGAAAAAATAGCGTGTCGATTTGAGACGTTTCAAATTTTTATTGCTACTTTTGCATCAAGGCAAGTGACATTGAAAGACAAACCAAGCAGAGCGTAGCAATAAGCACGGTTGCCAACTCGTTACCTCAAAATCGGGTACTTCGCCCAAAGCCTTTATAATAAGGCGATAAAAAAATTATTCCAGAATTACGCAAAAATCTTTGATTTATATGTAAGTTTGCAAGTTATCAAATTAAACAATAAAAACAATAAAAAAACAAACGCTTAAATGGGTAGAGTTTTAATCATTGGTGCAGGTGGCGTAGGAACCGTTGTAGCACACAAAGTGGCACAGAATGCCGATGTATTTACTGATATTATGTTAGCAAGTCGCACTAAATCAAAATGCGATGCAATTGCGAAAATAATAGGTGGAAACAAGATAAAAACCGCACAGGTAGACGCTGATAATGTAGATGAATTAGTTGCCTTGTTTAATGAGTTCCGTCCGGACATTGTTATTAACGTAGCACTTCCCTATCAAGACCTCACTATCATGGATGCTTGCCTCAAAGCAGGGGTGAACTATTTGGATACAGCTAACTATGAACCTAAAGACGAGGCTCATTTTGAATATAGCTGGCAATGGGCTTATCAAGACAAATTTAAAGAAGCCGGACTTACCGCTATCTTAGGCTGTGGATTCGACCCGGGAGTAAGTGGAGTTTACACTGCATACGCAGCAAAACATCATTTCGATGAGATGCACACCTTGGATATTGTAGATTGTAATGCAGGCGACCATCATAAAGCTTTCGCTACTAATTTTAATCCGGAAATAAATATCCGCGAAATTACTCAAAAAGGACGCTATTACCAAAATGGAGAATGGGTAGAGACAGGTTCTTTAGAGATACATCAACCTATTACTTATCCAAATGTAGGTCCAAAAGAATCCTATTTACTTTATCACGAAGAATTAGAATCCTTAGTAAAACATTATCCAAGCATTCAACGAGCACGCTTTTGGATGACCTTTGGACAAGAATACCTAACTCATCTCCGCGTAATACAAAACATAGGTATGGCACGCATCGATGAAATAGATTACAACGGACAAAAGATTGTACCTATTCAATTCCTCAAAGCTGTACTCCCTAACCCACAAGATTTAGGAGAAAACTACACCGGTGAAACATCAATTGGTTGTCGCATTAGTGGAATCAAAGACGGTAAGAATCACACTTATTATGTCTATAATAATTGCAGCCATCACGCCGCCTATTTAGAGACAGGGATGCAAGGAGTTAGTTATACCACTGGCGTTCCTGCTATGATTGGCGCAATGATGTTCTTAAAAGGAGAATGGAAACGTCCGGGCGTAAATAATGTAGAAGAATTTAATCCCGATCCTTTTATGGAGCAGCTCAATAAGCAAGGCTTACCTTGGCACGAAATATTTGACGAGAATTTAGAATTCTAACAAACTGAATATACATAAAAAGGGATTTATCTGCTCAATATTGAAAAGAAACGACTAAAGTATCTATTTACAAGAAATAAACTCCTATCACATAATCTCCAAAAGGAGGAGAAAATGAGACTCATCTTGTTTTTTCTTCCTTTTTTGTTGGTTAAACAATCATAAACATCTATATTTGCACAATCTAAAAACAAATGTGCAACATAATGGAACAAAGTTTTATTGCTTATATAGAGGAAAGCATCAAGAAGAATTGGGATTTAGACGCATTAACAGACTATAAAGGTGCTACCTTACAATATAAAGATGTAGCAAGAAAAATAGAAAAAATACATATCATCTTTGAAGAAAGTGGTATTCAAAAAGGAGATAAAATAGCCGTTTGCGGTAGAAACAGCTCACATTGGGGGGTAACTTTTTTAGCCACCGTTACCTATGGCGCTGTCGTGGTGCCTATCCTCCACGAATTCAAAGCAGATAATGTACACAATATCGTTAATCATTCCGAAGCAAAGTTGCTTTTTGTAGGAGACATGGTTTGGGAAAATCTTAACGATGCAGCAATGCCTTTGCTCGAAGGAGTAATCTTGATGAACGATTTTACTGTATTAGTATCTCGCTCCGAAAAGTTGACACATGCTAGAGAACATTTAAATGAACTCTTCGGTCTGAAATATCCACGAAACTTCCGTACCGAACATATTGCCTATCACAAAGAGCAGCCCGATGAATTAGCTGCAATTAACTATACATCAGGCACTACAAGCTATTCGAAAGGAGTAATGCTCCCCTACCGTAGTTTGTGGTCGAATACACTTTTCGCTAACGAAGTATTATCATTGAAACCGGGCGATAAATTAGTATCTATGTTGCCCATGGCTCATATGTACGGATTAGCTTTTGAGTTTTTATATGAGTTCTCGGTAGGTTGTCATATCTACTTCTTAACTCGTATGCCTAGCCCAAAAATTATCTTCCAAGCTTTTGCGGAGATAAAACCGAACTTAGTAGTAGCTGTGCCTTTGATTATCGAAAAGATTATCAAGAAAAACGTACTTCCCAAGTTAGAAACGCCTACCATGAAACTATTGCTCAAAGTGCCTATCATCAACGATAAGATAAAAGCAACCGTCCGCGAACAAGTAATAAATGCTTTCGGAGGCAATTTTGTTGAAATCATTGTAGGAGGAGCAGGTTTTAATCACGATGTAGAGATGTTCCTAAAAATGATTGACTTCCCTTATACGGTTGGTTACGGAATGACAGAGTGCGGACCTATCATTTGTTACGAAGATTGGAGTAGATTTAAAGCTACGTCGTGTGGAAAAGCTGCGCCAAGAATGGAAGTCAAAGTACTCTCTGCCGACCCGGAAAATGAAGTAGGCGAAATTATATGCAAAGGTCCAAACGTAATGTTAGGATACTATAAGAATGAGGAAGCTACCAAGCAAGTCATTGACGAAGAAGGTTGGTTGCATACCGGCGACTTAGGAATAATTGATGCTGAAGGCAATGTCTTTATTAAAGGAAGAAGCAAAAACTTATTGCTTAGTGCCTCTGGACAAAATATCTATCCGGAAGAAATAGAAGATAAACTGAACAACTTGCCTTATGTAGCTGAATCGATTGTAGTACAACAAAACGAAAAATTAGTAGGATTAGTTTACCCTGATTTTGATGATGCCTTTGCACACGGACTTACCACTAAAGACATCGAACGAGTGATGGAAGAAAACAGAATAGAGCTCAACACTATATTACCTGCCTATTCTCAACTAACTAAGATGAAGATATATCCCGAAGAGTTTGAAAAGACCCCAAAGAAGAGTATTAAGCGTTTCTTGTACCAAGAAGCTAAAGGATAGATACCTTTATGAAGCCATACGATTACTTTATTGCGATATTTTTTAGCTGCGTATTTCTTTGTTGTCAACCTATGAGCGCACAACAAAAGAAAGCTCGCAAAGCGAATGTTTCGTTGAATATAAGTACCACTAAAGATACAATCAAAACTTCTCATTTCAATATAGGATTACTCACTAACCTTCATCAACTCAAAGGAGCGGGAATCAATCTTATATCAAGCACCATACATTCAAATGTTGAGGGTGTGCAACTATCCGGCATCTCAAATATTACGGGCAAAGATATGAAAGGTGTGCAATTGTCCGGTATCACTAATATAAACGCTCGTAATACCGTAGGAACAAACATCTCCGGATTAGTAAATATCTGTGGCAATGATACTAAGGGCGCAAGTTTTTGCGGAGGTATTAACATTGTTGGAAATGAATCTAAAGGTTTATCGAGTGCAGGATTAATGAATATTGCAGGAAAGAATACCAAGGGAGTGCAGCTCTCCGGTATTGCCAATATTGCAGGCGAAAACACTTATGGATTAGCCCTTTCGGGATTGCTAAACGTTTCGGGGAAAGACCTCAACGGTATGCAAACAACTGCGTTACTCAATATTTGTGGTAATAAGATGAAAGGACTACAATTAGCAGCCTTATGTAATGTGGGCGTAAACGTGAAAGGAGTGCAAGCAGGCATTACCAATATTTGTGTAGGCGAGCTCAAAGGAGTGCAACTAGGGATTGTCAACTACAGCACCGACACTACTACTATAAAAATAGGGTTGATCAACGTAAGTCCAAAGACACGTGTACAAATGCTTCTCTATGGAGGAAACAACACCAAACTTAACCTTGGCGTACGTTTCCAAAACAAAATGACATATACTATATTAGGAGTTGGCACACACTATTTTGATTTCAAAGATAAGTTCTCCGGTTCCGTATTCTATCGAGCCGGACTCTACTACCCTATATTATCTAATTTGCAAATTAGTGGAGATCTGGGTTATGCTCATATAGAATCTTTCAATAACAAGTCGAACAATATCCCGGCTCGATTGTATTCTCTTCAAGCACGTGTTAATCTCGAATATCAACCATTGAAAAGATTAGGAATATTCGTTTCCGGCGGATATGCTATCGATAGATATTACAACCGTAATCAGACTTTCAAGGATAAGCCCATTATAGAAATAGGCTTCAGCTTATTTTAATGAGAAATACAATCCTCATAATTATCCTTCTGATTGGATGGGTTGTTAATCCCATCTGTGAACTTAGTGCTCAAGACAGCATCGCTCCTATTCCTGCTCAATCAGCTTGGCATAAATTCAAAAAAGAATTTAATCGAACTACCACAACCAAAGCCTATCAAATGTCGTACATTGCCGTGCCACTCATTATAGGTGGATTAATAGTAAAAGGCGAAAACGACCACTTCCGTACTCTTAGAAATCAATATGCGTCAGAATTTAAATATTCTTACGATGATTACCTACAATATGCGCCTGCTGTTGTAATGATGGGTTTAAAAACTTTTGGGGTAGAAAGCAGGAATTCATGGGGAAGGATGCTCGTATCCGATGCTTTCTCGGTAGCCCTCATGGCAACAGCAGTCAACACCATCAAGCATACAACAAAAATAATGCGTCCGGACGGTTCAAGTCGTAATTCTTTCCCATCCGGACACTCTGCTACAGCTTTTATGACAGCTACCATGTTACATAAAGAATATGGATTAACACGAAGCGCATGGTACAGTGTCGGCGGATACACAGTAGCGGCAGCAACTGCAATAAGTCGACAACTTAACAATCGGCATTGGTTATCGGACATTATGGTAGGTGCAGGCATTGGAATCTTTTCTACCGAACTAGGATATTTCTTTGCGGATCTCATCTTTAAAGACAAAGGTATCAAACATCATAACCTTACTTTCGAGGGCATTGAAGAAGATCGTCCTCCTTCCTTTTTTGGATATGGTCTCGGTTTCACCGTTACTCCGAATGGTTATCAATACATTACTAATGACCTTAGAATAAAGTCTTCTACCGGTAGTACTGCCGGATTTGAGGGAGCTTACTTCTTCAATAAATATATAGGAGTTGGTGGACGGGCAAGAGTATCAAGCATTCCAATCTCAGTAGACGACAAATTATACTTCAAACAGAACCCTACGTATGATCCAAATGTAGAAAACATTCAGCCTGCCCTCACAAATATCAGTTCTATTGATGCAGGTGCTTACTTTTCGTATCCTCTCACTAATCGTTGGTTAGTCGGAAGTAAATTTCTTGTAGGAACTGAATATTCTCCGGGAAGTAAAATAACTGCTTTTTATCGCGAAAGCAAAGATGATGTTTTGAAGAGCAAAGATTTAATAGATATAAGTGAATTCCATTCCATAAGCGTAAGCACAGGTACTTCATTATCATATATTGTCAAACGTAACTTAGCTGTACGCCTCTTGTTCGACTATAGTTTATTACCCACTCATCTTTCTTTCAAAGTAAATAGATATGGACAAAATTCAGAGCCATTTAAAGCTTCGCATTTTACTCATGTGCTTACTTTAGGCGCATCAGTAAATCTGCAATTCTAGTCAATTCCATACCACACATTATTAAAATTTTTACATAAAAATTTGGTGGTTTATTTTTAATACCTATATTTGCCGAATATTAACTAACAAAAGTGAAAGCTTATGAAAACAACAAACCTTCTCTTATTGCTATGTTTAATGTTATTATCCTCGTGTAATAATGATTCAAACGATTCCCCAAATTTTAATGAACAATTACTAAAACGTTTCCCAAATGCTACAAATGTAGTGTGGAGAACAAGTAACAATTATCAAGTAGCTACCTTCTCATTAGCTAAACAAAGTAAAGCTCAAGCTCAACCGGGCAAAGTAAATGAAGCATGGTTCCAAACTTCAGGTGATTGTGTTATGACAGAAATTGAAATTCCCATTAGTGAACTACCCGCAGCTGTTGTAGCAGGATGGGAAGCAACAACATTTTTCAAAGACAAGTATCAATTAGATGATATTGATAAGCTGGAACGCGACGGTAACGTAATGTATAAGCTGGAAGTTGAAACAACTAAAGATGAATACGAACTATTCTTTAGCATAGATGGTAAATTGATGCATTCTAAACTAGATGCAGACGATACGGATATAGCTGAAGAAAACATTCCTACTCCTAAAGCTATTAGCGATTTTATTCTTGGAAAGTATAAAGATGCTAAGATTATTGAATGTGAACTAGAAGAAGACAAAGCAAATAAGACAAAATTCTACGAAGTGGAATTTATAGACAAGGATGCCACATTTAATGATGTGACAAAAAAATATGACGGAGAGAAAGAAGCTATCTTTGATATCAATAAGAAATGGTCGAAGACAATTCAAGAGATAGAATATAAAAAACTTCCCAGTCTTATTAGCGCAAGTTTCGAAAAGACATATCCTCAGTATAAAGGATCTGTGGACGAAATTGAAATAACAGAAAAGACAACAGGAATTATTTATGTTTTCACCATCGAAATTGAAGGATCTGAAATTCCAAAGATTATTACTTTTGATGAAAAAGGAAAAGAAGTAAAATAGGAAAACAGTTTCCATAAACAATATAAAAGAAGAATCATATTACATCAAGTATGTAATGTGGTTCTTCTTTTGTTTAGTATATGTTTGATAAATGCTTGTGCAAAAAACTATTTTTCATACATTTGTGTTCTATATCAAAAAAGCTATGAGAATATATCTTCTAATCTTGTCTTTATGTATTATCACTTGGCAACCTTTACGAGCGCAACGTAACGAAGTGATTGCACCAAACGTTAAGACTTTACAGGTGACGGTAAACGATGATTGGTTACTTCCACCGGTCATCAATCTTAATTCACCCGATTTCATAGATATTTCTTTTGATGAACTAACACACGAATATCACCGATACATCTATATTATTACACATTGTAATGCCGATTGGACACCCTCCGAATTAATGGAAATAGATTATCTTAATGGATTCAACAATAATCCGATAGATGACTACCGTTCCTCATTTAATACCACCATGCTCTACACACATTATAAGTTGAGACTTCCGAACGAAAATGCGCAACCAATTGTCTCGGGAAACTATGTGGTAACAGTGTATGATGATAATAACCAATCTGCCCCTATTCTCAAAGCCTGCTTTTCGGTTATTGAGCCTAACGTAAGTGTTTCGGCTAGCGTAAGCAGCAATACGGATATAGATACTAACGCATCGCATCAACAAGTGAGTTTCAACGTAAATTATCAAGGATACGCCATCAACACTCCACAAAACGAGGTGAAAGTACAAGTCTTTCAAAACCTACGTACGGACAATATGGTAACTAATATCACTCCTACTTACGTATCACCGGGGCAATTACAATATGTACACAATCGAAATCTCATCTTCGATGCAGGCAATGAATATCGTCGTTTCGAAATTACCAACATGAATTACGCAACGCAAGGAGTAGACAAAATAACGTATTTCAATCCTTATTATCATGCCATTCTATATCCCGACGAAGCACGCAAAAACTACAGTTTTGATGTAGACCAAAATGGTCGCTACTTCATTCGATACAACTTAGCGCAAGATAACGAGACGGAAGCAGACTATCTTTTTGTTCATTTCACGTTAGATTGGGATATGCCATTAATACAAGGAGACTTCTTCTTGCAAGGTGAATTCACTTACGATCGGTTCGACGACAAGAGTAAGCTAACCTACAATGCCCAAGACCATGCTTATGAGTGCGTACAGTTACTCAAACAAGGTGCTTATAATTATCTTTATCTCTATGTTCCGCAAGGAAAAAGCAAAGGAGAAACAGCTCCCGCTGCAGGTAACTTCTACGAAACGGAAAATGAATATCTTATTCTTGTCTATCATCGGCCTTTCGGCGGCAGATACGATAAATTAATAGGAATGCAGCAAGTGAAATTTCAACAACAATAGACTTATCTAATAGCAAAGAGGGCATCTCCGTTTCCGAAGATGCCCTCTTTGAATTATTTAATAAGATTGAACTTACTGAGCTAACTTATTGTTTGAGCCAAGTACATTCTCAATTTTATGTTTGTATAACTTCTTCATATTGTCACGAGCAGGACCTAAGTACTTACGTGGATCAAATTCAGAAGGTTTCTCTGCAAATGTTTGACGGATAGCAGCAGTCATAGCTAAACGGCTATCTGAGTCAATATTAATTTTACAAACTGCCGATTTTGCAGCCTTACGCAATTGTTCTTCAGGAATACCGATAGCATCAACCATCTTACCACCAAACTTATTGATAGTAGCTACTTCTTCTTGAGGAACAGAAGAAGAACCATGAAGTACGATAGGGAATCCGGGAAGTTCTTTTTCTACACCTTCCAATACATCGAATGCCAATGGAGGAGGTACAAGCAAGCCGTTAGCGTCGCGAGTACATTGTGCAGGAGTAAATTTATTTGCTCCATGAGAAGTACCGATAGAGATAGCTAAACTATCGCAACCTGTTTTGGTTACAAAATCAACCACTTCGTCAGGTTCGGTATAAGTGTGATGATCTGAAGAAACTTCATCTTCTACACCTGCCAATACACCAAGTTCGCCTTCTACACTCACATCAAATTTGTGTGCATATTCAACAACCTTTTTAGTTAAAGCTACATTTTCGTCGTAAGGAAGATGAGAACCATCAATCATTACAGAAGAGAAGCCCATGTCTACACATGATTTGCAAAGTTCAAAAGAATCACCATGATCCAAGTGAAGAACTATTTCAGGATGAGCGCAACCCAATTCCTTAGCATATTCTACTGCACCTTCAGCCATATAACGAAGCAAAGTTTGGTTTGCATAGTTACGAGCACCTTTAGATACTTGAAGAATAACCGGAGACTTAGTTTCTGAAGCAGCCATAACAATAGCTTGCAACTGTTCCATATTGTTAAAGTTGAAAGCAGGGATAGCATATCCACCTTTCACAGCCTTTGCAAACATTTCTTTGGTGTTTACCAGACCTAATTCTTTGTAATTAACCATGTCTTTTTAAAATATTAATTTGTTAGTGAATCAAAATTCTATGCAAAATTAAGAATAATACTTGTAATACAAGAATACGAAGAAAGAAAATATCTTATAAAAGGCTATAATAGGTTACTTCTCGAAAGACAAAGATGAATAGACTCAACAGATTGTAATGTCTGTTTGGCAATAACATTCATCTACAATTCGGATTAAGTTTCATCGATTCCACTTTTATTACCTCCACAACTTCATATACTCCCTCATAATCGGCAGAAAAACCTTCAGTAGATTTACCTTTATTTTTTACTTTCAATTCAGCATACACTTCAGTATAAGGTTCTGAATTTGATTCCAAAACTTGGTTATACAGACTATCCAACCGATTGGAGCTATCGTCTATCCAATAAGCTGTTGTATCTCCACAAGCAATAAATGAACTAACTTCATGACCTATTACCAATTTTCCTTGTACACTAAGAGGTTTATCTTCATTACAAGAAATTAAGATTGAGGCTAGCAAGGCTCCGCATAAGATAATCTTTTTCATTTTACTAAATTGTTTTTGTCATTACTAAATACCTATCACGATATAAAGATACAAATAAGGCATTCAACTTACCAAATAAATAACTACTTTTGTGACAAATGATAGAATAACAACATTATGGAACAACCTCAACTAAATACTCACAATAAAGAAGAATATCCACCAATGCACTCCGCAGAACATATTCTAAATCAAACAATGGTTCGACTATTCGGCTGTGAGCGGTCAAAAACAAATCATATTGAGAAAAAGAAAAGCAAGTGCGATTATGTTCTCCCCTCTTGTCCCACCGAAGAACAATTGAAAACGGTAGAAGATGAGGTGAATAAAGTTATTGCTCAGCACTACGATGTTTGCATAGAATATATAACACAAAAAGAAGCGCAAGGTCAATTCGATTTGGGCAGACTTCCCGACGATGCCACACAAACGCTGCGTATTGTAAAAATTGGAGACTACGATGCTTGTCCTTGCATAGGAATTCATGTAGCCAACACATCCGAAATAGGAACGTTTAAAATTATTAGTTACGATTACGAAGAAAATCGCTTGCGCATTCGTTTCAAGCTAATATAAAAACGACACTAATAATAAAAAAGGAGTCCTATTATGTTTGTTAATTCAAATAAAGCAGTAAATTTGCACCTCGTAATCGGATAACGATTGCCGAAATGGCTCAGTTGGTAGAGCGATTCATTCGTAATGAATAGGTCCCCGGTTCGAGTCCGGGTTTCGGCTCACAAAAAAAAACACTTTAATTAGCTGCTAATTAAAGTGTTTTCATTTATATCTATTTATTAAGGTCACGTTGTATTCTTAAGGATAACCCATTTTAAGACACAATACTTTTTATATTCAGATAAAAGTTCTATTTTTGTAGAACTATCAAGTAAACCTAAACCACCTTTCGTTATGAAAAGAAACTTTGTGAGATTTTCTTTCGCTTTATTGGCTATATGCCTTTCAACTTCCACATTTAGTTGTTCAAACATTGACGACGAAGATTTTAATGAAAACATTCCCGGCAACACAGTTGCCAATCCATCTTCAATCGAAATTCCAAAACTCAGAGGAGGCAATAATAATCTCTTTGTTTCCCATTCCACCAAGATAGGGAATAAAGACGTTACCACTTATAGTATGGAATATGATTGTTCGTTAAGGCACGCACGTTGGGTCGCTTTTACTTTTTACAATACCACCGCCGCAAATACGTCAGGAAGAACAGAAGCATGGGCTAATGACCCGAACATTCCTGCTCAATACAGAAGCACTCGTTCTGATTATAGTGGTTACGACCGTGGACATATTTGTGCGTCTGCCGATCGAGTTTACTCAGTACCTGCCAACAAACAAACTTTTTATTACTCTAATATGAGCCCACAGATGGGTGGATTTAATCAAAAGATATGGGCTGACCTCGAAAATAGAGTACGCGAATGGGGACGCAGTAATAGCTTTCGCGACACCTTATATGTAGTAAAAGGTGGAACTATCGATGAGAAGAATCAAATATTGAAATACAACGGACCAAATAGAATTCCTGTTCCCAAATATTATTATATGGCTTTTCTTTGCAAGAAGGGCAGTCAATACAAAGCCATTTCTTTTTGGCTGGAACATAAAACGAACTATCAAAAGCCCTACAACTTTGCTAATTACGTAAAGAAGATTGATGAATTAGAAACATTGACCGGCATCGACTTCTTCCATAACTTACCGGATGAAATAGAAAACAAAGTGGAATCAACAACCGTTCTCGGAGATTGGAATTTATAAAGCTTACATAATCGTTAAAAGTCATATTTCCACTCTTCTACCTTATTGAGTCATCATGCTAATTTTGGGCGTGCCACATCTCTATTATAACTTATTGAGTTTCAGGGAATGGTCTCTGAATTAGCTACTGCACAGACCTTTTCAATAAGCTGTTATGTATATTTACTTTTACATATAGTAACAAGTATTTTACGAAACTAA
>JAVVPX010000069.1:0-14308 GCA_036655555.1 Bacteroidaceae bacterium
CTGCATTGCCGACAGTAGATAAAGTTCAGCAAGCATATCGTCTGTCTTAAGCACCCATTCTCCCGAAGGAAGTTGTTCGTATTCCTGCACGATGTCGAGGTTGTTCACAAAGTTCACCCCCGTCTTCTTGGGCAAGTTCATGGTGCACTTCTTTACAGCATAGGTAGAATCGGCAAGTACATAGAGATGTCCCGTAAATCCATAGTCTTGAGAATTTTGAGGCACAAATGTTAGATGAACGCACTTATATTTATTTACATACACTGTGTCCATCAGATAATACTTATAGAACGAGATAGCGGAGGAGGAAGAAATAGGACTCACAAATCGCTTTTGCAATAATCTTATATCATTATCGTAAATATTAATATCAGCAAACACATCATTGAGCACTGTATTCAAAGCATCTCCGGTAGAGAACAATTCATTGATTCCCCCCGTATTCAGTCCCTCGATAATTGTCTTTTCCGAATGAGGACTTCGTCGATAAATTTTGCGCGACACTGTTTCTTGAATAGATACCGGAAGGATAAGTTTGTTCGTCTGCGCACATACCTCTACTCTATCCTTAAGAAAAGGAAGCTTCTTGAACACACCTTTTTCCATTTCTTCTGGAGTTACATCATTGAGCGACATTACCATTTTCTCGTAGCGACGATATTGATAGAAATCATGTTCATTAAGCCTTTGCGCCGACTTATGCGCAATCACCTTGCGCATAAATTCCACGGCGGGATTGTTTTTACGAGAATACTTTTCTTTGCCCGGACGCACCACCACCTCATCGAGCAGTACATCATCGGATGCCAATCGAATATTAAGTTGCTGTGTAGTTCCCGGTACAATATTCACTACTTTAGTACGATAACCTATAGCCGAGAACGTAAGCTTATTCCATCCCCTGCGAGTTTCAATCACAAACTGTCCATCATTCTTAGATATACTTCCCACCCCCTTCCCTTGATAATAGACCGATACGAACGAAAGCGGCTCACGGGTGAGTGAGTCGGTAATCGTTCCTTTTATCTGCGCCACCAAATCCATGGAAATCAAAAGGAAAAGAAATACTATATTAATATGTTTACATTTCATTCATTCACTGTTCTAAGAGCCGACAAAGGTAACAAATAAGACAATAATGAGCATACCTGCGCAAAGAAGAATATAGATAATGTTTATTAATGCCTCAAACACGTCTGTTAAAGAGCCTTTATTCCCTTTATAAATGTTAAAGTATTAGCTATAAAAAGCTACCCTATCCTACTTTCTTTTATTTGTTCACTATATAATGGGATATGGTTCAAGGAAAGAGATGAGAGCAAATCAAAGAAAATATTCATAAACGATTGCAGAATAGAACGAAATTAATCAAGAATTATTTCTTTATTCGAGGTGAAATGACTTCCTTTGTGACTCGTTATAAAAACTGTATTATTATATCAATTTAAAGAATAGAATAGTATGAAGATTTCACACATTGAACATTTAGGCATTGCCGTAAAGAGTATTGAAGAAGCATTACCTTATTACGAGAACGTATTAGGATTGAAGTGCTACAACATTGAAGTGGTAGAAGAACAAAAAGTAAGAACCGCATTCCTTAAAGTCGGTGAAACAAAGATAGAGCTCCTAGAGCCAACTTGCCCCGAGAGTACTATCGCTAAGTTCATCGAAAACAAAGGCGTAGGCGTTCATCACGTAGCTTTCGCAATAGAAGACGGCGTAGCCAATGCTTTGGCTGAAGCTGAAGAAAAAGGTATACGCTTGATAGACAAAGCTCCTCGCGGTGGTGCCGAAGGCTTACATATTGCTTTCTTGCATCCAAAATCTACACTCGGAGTGCTTACCGAACTTTGCGAACACTAAACTAACAATAAACCATATCATGAGTAATCAACTTGAGAAAGTAAAAGAGCTTATTGAGCTTCGCACGCAAGCTCGTTTAGGCGGAGGCGAAAAAGCTATCGAAAAGCAACACGCCAAAGGCAAATATACTGCCCGCGAACGCATAGCACAACTATTGGACGACGGTTCCTTTGAAGAAATGGATATGTTCGTTAAGCATCGTTGCACCAACTTCGGACAAGAAAAGAAATCATTTCTAGGCGATGGCGTAGTCACAGGCTATGGCACAATCGAAGGACGTTTAGTTTACATCTTTGCACAAGACTTTACCGTATTTGGAGGTTCACTCTCCGAAACTATGGCATTAAAAATATGTAAAGTAATGGACCAAGCTATGAAAATGGGCGCACCTTGTATCGGTATTAACGATTCAGGTGGTGCACGTATCCAAGAAGGTATCAACGCCTTAGGAGGTTATGCCGAAATCTTCCAACGCAACATCATGGCATCAGGAGTGATACCACAGATATCCGGAATATTCGGTCCTTGTGCCGGTGGCGCAGTGTACTCTCCTGCTCTAACCGACTTTACTCTTATGATGGAAGGCACTTCTTATATGTTCCTTACCGGACCTAAAGTAGTGAAGACCGTAACAGGCGAAGAAGTTAGCCAAGAAGATTTAGGTGGAGCAAGCGTGCACTCTTCAAAATCAGGTGTAACGCACTTCACTGCACAAACAGAAGAAGAAGGTTTAGCACTCATCCGCAAGCTCATCAGCTACATTCCTCAAAACAATTTGGAAGAAGCTCCTTTTGTGGAATGCACCGACCCCGCCGACCGCTTAGAAGATTCTCTTAACGAGATAATCCCCGATAATCCTAACAAGCCATACGATATGTACGAGGTTATTGCCGCTATCACCGATAACGGAGAATTCCTAGAGGTACAGAAAGATTATGCCAAGAACATGATTATAGGTTTTGCCCGTTTCAACGGACAATCGGTAGGTGTAGTAGCTAACCAACCTAAGTTCTTAGCCGGAGTATTAGACTGCAACGCATCTCGCAAAGCTGCTCGCTTCGTACGTTTCTGCGATGCTTTCAATATTCCTTTAGTTACCTTGGTAGACGTACCGGGATTCCTTCCGGGTACAGGACAAGAATACAACGCAGTTATTCTTCACGGAGCTAAATTGTTATATGCTTACGGTGAGGCAACCGTTCCTAAGGTAACTATTACCTTGCGCAAGTCTTACGGTGGTTCACATATTGTGATGAGTTGTAAGCAACTTCGCGGTGATATGAATTATGCTTGGCCAACAGCCGAAATAGCTGTAATGGGTGGAGCCGGTGCCGTAGAAGTTCTTTATGCTAAAGAAGCTAAAGAGCAAGCAGACCCCGCAGCATTCATGGCAGAAAAAGAAGCAGAATACACTAAGTTGTTTGCTAACCCTTACAATGCAGCTAAATACGGTTATATTGACGACGTAATTGAGCCACGTAACACTCGTTTCCGTATCATTCGTGCTTTGCAACAACTACAAACTAAGAAGTTGACCAATCCTGCTAAAAAACATGGCAACATACCTTTGTAAACTTCTTAAATAAACAGAATATGAAGACAAGAAATATAGGGATTCTCATCGCTATGTTGTTTGTGGGTAGTTTAAACCTCCATGCGCAAGGGACTAAATCCCTTCGCATCAACGAGGTACTCATCACCAACAATGATAACTACGAGGACGATTATGGAAAGCACAGTGCTTGGATCGAAATCTACAACACTGCGTTCTCAAGTGCCAACCTTAAAAGTTGCTACTTGACTAATGACAAGAACAATCCAAAGAAATATTCAATTCCTAAGGCTGACGTACTTACCTTGATAGCTCCCCGTCAACACACCTTGTTCTGGGCAGACAATCAACCTAACCGCGGTACGTTTCACCTTAACTTTGAATTAGATTCTTTGAAAGCTAATTGGATTGGGTTGTACGATGCCAACGGTAAAACGCTAATTGATTCAGTTACCGTTCCTGCCGGCATTCCGGCTAACTTTTCATGGGCACGCGAAGCTGATGGAAGTAGTAATTGGGTAATAAAAGGTGGTGATAATGAAAACTATGTCACCCCTAGTACCAATAACCAAACCCTTGATAAAAACACGAAGATTGATGGCTTCCGTAAACATGACAGTGCCGGTATCGGTATGGCTATCATTGCCATGAGCATCGTATTCCTCGGACTTATCTTATTGTACATCTCTTTCAAGATTATCGGCAATATTGCCCGCAAACTGAACAAGAGAAACGCTATGAAAGCTCACGGAATCACCGACAAGAAAGAAGCTGAAGAAAAATCTATCGGTAGCGAATCGGGAGAAGTGTTTGCCGCAATTGCTATGGCGATGCACGAATATCAAGATGACATACACGATGTAGAAGATACAATCCTTACCATCAACAAGGTAAAACGTAACTACTCTCCGTGGAGTTCAAAGATATATATGCTTCGCGATATGCCTCGTAAGCACTAATACAACAAACTTAATTTAATAAATAATGAAACAGTATAAATATAAAATCAACGGCAACTTATATAATGTTGCTATTGACGATGTTGAAGAAAACATTGCCCACGTGGAAGTCAACGGTACTCCTTACAGTGTAGAATTGGACAAGCCTATCAAAGTAGCTGCCCCTAAAGTAAATACTAAGCCTGCTACCGCACCTAAGACAGAAACAGGTGCACCGGTTGTTAAGCGTCCCGTTGTTGCATCCAGCAAGAGTGGCGTGAAATCTCCGCTCCCCGGCATTATCTTAGAAATAAAGGTTAAAGAGGGAGACGTGGTAAAGAAGGGACAAACCATTCTTATCCTTGAGGCTATGAAGATGGAAAACAACATCAATGCCGACAGAGATGGTAAGGTGAGTGCTATCAAAGTTAATAAAGGTGATTCTGTTCTTGAAGGTACGGATTTGATTATAATCGAATAAAATCATGGAATTTTCAAACTTTATACTAAACAACTTAATCGAATTCTGGAACTATACAGGGTTTGCGAATGCTACACCGGGAGCAATGGCTATGCTAGTGGTCGGTATGTTTTTCATTTACCTTGCTATTAAGAAAGATTTCGAACCGATGTTATTGATTCCTATTGGTTTCGGTATCCTCATCGGAAATATACCTTTTAAGGTAGACGCCGGACTCGATGTGGGCATCTACGAAGAAGGTTCTGTGCTGAATGTACTTTATCAAGGAGTAAAAACCGGTTGGTATCCTCCTTTGGTATTTTTGGGAATTGGTGCGATGACGGATTTCTCTGCGCTGATATCCAATCCTAAACTAATGTTAGTTGGTGCTGCTGCACAATTCGGTATCTTCGGAGCATACATCATAGCTTTAGCTTTGAACTTCGAACCTAACCAAGCAGCCGGTATCGCAATTATCGGTGGTGCTGATGGTCCAACGGCTATATTCTTAGCATCTAAACTTGCGCCTAACTTAATGGGGGCAATAGCAGTATCTGCTTATTCATACATGGCACTTGTTCCTGTAATTCAACCTCCAATCATGCGTTTGCTTACAACCAAGAAAGAACGTTTGATAAGGATGAAGCCTGCTCGCCAAGTATCATACACCGAAAAGGTGATGTTCCCAATTATTGGTTTATTGCTTACCTGCTTCTTAGTTCCATCCGGTCTTCCTTTGTTAGGAATGCTATTCTTTGGTAATCTATTGAAGGAAAGTGGAGTTACCACTCGTTTGGCAAAAACGGCTAGCGGACCATTAATCGATTCCATTACTATTCTGTTGGGATTGACTGTTGGTGCATCTACTCAAGCAAGTGAATTTATTACTCCAAGCACACTATTTATCTTTTTCTTAGGCTTCATGGCTTTTGTTATCGCCACAGCCTCGGGAGTACTATTTGTGAAATTCTTCAACTTATTCCTTAGTAAGAGAAATAAGATTAATCCACTCATCGGTAATGCAGGAGTATCAGCAGTACCGATGTCTGCACGTATTTCGCAGAATGTTGGTTTGGAATACGATCCAACCAATTATTTACTAATGCACGCTATGGGACCAAACGTAGCAGGTGTTATTGGATCTGCAGTAGCTGCCGGTGTATTACTCGGATTCTTGATGTAATTTATTCTATAATATATTCATTGAAGTTCAATTTTCCCTATATAGTTAAAATGGAACTTCTTTTATTTTTAGGTAAGTAACAAAGAACCGACTATTTTTTATTAAATAGAAGTAATACTTTACAATATAAATAAACATCAAAATTATTATGGTTAACCTAGACTAATAATATAAATTTGTACAATTTTACACTTATTGTGAACTATTCACAAGCCTATAACAGACACCATCGCCTATATTTGTGTCTTATAATAAAGAAACACATTTGTATAACCAACAATCGTTACTTATGAAAAAAAAGATTCGCTATTCTTTTAAAGCAATCTGGGTCATGTTACTCTCTTGCTTTTTTACACTGCAAGTTGTCGCCCAACAGGTAAATACTGTTAGTGGTGCTGTATTTGACAACTCAGGTGAACCTATTATTGGTGCCTCTGTCCTTATTAAAGGAACGAGCAATGGCACAATTACAGATTTAAACGGTAAATTTAATCTTACCAATGTACAAACCAATAGCACAGTTATTGTTTCGTATATTGGTTATGTAACTCAAGAAATTTCGGTAAAAGGGCATAAACTCTTTTCGGTTAAACTAGTCGAAGATAGCAAAGCACTTGATGAAGTGGTAGTAGTAGGTTACGGTGTACAGCGAAAGAGTGATCTTACCGGGTCCGTAGCTTCCGTAAAAGGTAGTGATGCAATCAAGAGCACACCTACTTCTAATATGGCGGAAGCTTTGCAAGGTCGTCTAGCCGGTGTATCTGTAATCTCGGACGGTGATCCAGGTAAGGCATCCACTATTCGTATACGAGGAATAAACTCTATTAAAGGAGATGGAGGACCACTTGTGGTAATTGACGGATTCATCGGTGGAAATTTAAGAAACATCAACCCAAGCGATATTCAATCTATAGAAGTATTGAAAGATGCTTCGGCAACAGCAGTATACGGTTCGCGTGGTGCTAATGGCGTTATTCTCGTAACTACTAAAACTCCGAAACAAGATAAAATCACAGTAGATTTCAATGCCTTTGTCAACGTAAAAACTGTATTAGACAAACCGGACATCCTCAATGCCGGAGAATTTGCGGACTTAGCCAACAACTTCAAAGCAGAATATTACGCAGGCACAAAAGGAGCTGAACCTCTTTACGACCCTTCCCAAGTACAAGCTTTTAAAGATGGCAAAGCCGGATATAGCTATATTGACAATATTTTTAATGAACCGGGTGTCGCTCAAAACTACGACTTATCTATTAGTGGAAAAAATGGTAAAACTTCATTCTTAGCCTCACTTCGTTACGAAAACACGGATGGTATCATTAAGGAATCTAATTACAAACAGTATAATTGGCGTTTAAAGGTAGACACTGAAGTTCGCAAATGGGTGAGCGTTGGCCTTAACCTTTGGGGTAATTATAATGAGAAAAAAGGTCCACACATGGGAGAATACAATGGTTTATTGCTTTCGGCTATTAATTTTGCAACTACTGTGACACCAAAAAATGAGGATGGGTCATACAATAATAAATTTGCAGTTAACAACGGACCAACCTATAATCCGATGGGACACATTTGGGAACTAGATGATGCTACTAAACGATTATCAAACAATCTTCAAGGATATGTAGATTTTAAAATCATTGACGGGTTAACGTTCCGTTCTCAGTTAGGCATCACATTCAGCAATCGTTTGGGTACAAACTGTTCTAATGATATGAGTTATGGTTATTTTAGTAGCGGTTCTACCAAAGCGTCAGCTTCTAGTGATTTCGATTTTAGCTTTCTTAATACGAATACGCTTAACTATACCAAAGAATTTAACAAGAATAACCGTATTAGCCTAACAGGCGTATTTGAACAATCTCATAGTAACAACTACACACACACTAGTACAGCGCAGGGATTGGATTTCCCGCAAATGTTTGGATACGATCAACTAAGCTATGCAGAATTGGCCTTTGCCGAATCAGATAGAGATAAAGCCTCTTTAATGTCGGGAATGTTCCGTCTCAATTACGTCTTTATGAATAGATATATGCTTACCGCCTCTATTCGTGCCGATGGTTCTTCTCGTTTGGCAGATAAATGGGCTTATTTCCCATCCGTAGCAATAGCTTGGGACATTAAGCAAGAACCATTTATGGAATCAGTGGAATGGATGGATCAATTTAAGCTTCGCGTGGGATATGGTTCAGTAGGTAATCAAGCCGTAGCAAATTATCGCATCTTCTCCAAAATGGAAGCAGTTAAAAACGCTGATGGAACAACCTCTTACAAGATAGCTCGTCCGGCGGCTAGAGATTTAAAATGGGAACGTAACGAACAAATTAATGCCGGACTCGATTTGTCATTTCTAAATGGGCGCATCACTGCTAGTGCAGACTACTACAACAAACTATCGAAAGATGTATTAATGGAAGTAAATCAAGCTTATTATACCGGTTGGCCTCAGTTATTGAAAAACGCTGCAGAGATACGTAATACAGGTTTTGAAGTTACTCTCGGAGCTACCGTTGTACGTTCAGCAGGATGGAATTGGCATACAGATGTTACTTTGGCACACAATAAAGGTACATTCGAGAAAATACCTACCGCTACCAAAATGCAAACTCAAGCAGGATCTTATCAGAACAAAGTCTTTCGTATGATTGAAGGTGAAAAGTTAGGTACATTCTTTGGTTATACCAACGACGGTGTATGGAAAACTAACGAAGTGGATGAAATTGCTCGCAATAGCAAGGGAGAAGCCATTTTGAATAAAAAAGGAGAGGAACAAACCAATAAAAAACTTTATAAAGTAGTACCCGGACAAACGAAGTACCGCGACGTGAATGGTGATGGTGTTTACAATGAATCCGACCAAGATATTATTGGTTGTGGTCAACCAAGTTTCAATTGGGGATGGAACAATACAGTATCTTATCGCAATTTCGACTTTTCATTGTTCATTGTTGGTTTTCATGGATTTGATATTTACAATGCTACCCGCAATTCTCGCTATGGTACACTAGCAGGTGCAACAACCGATTTAGTCACTCCTAATCCGGAATTACTAAACCGTTGGACACCCGAAAATGAGAATACAGATGTACCGGGATTCGTAAAGGTAACTAATGACATCAAGGAAGCAATCAGCTCTCGTTATGTTGAAAATGGAAGTTTCGTGAAGGTAAAGAGTATCACTTTGGGTTATAGTCTACCTACCGCAGTCTGTGCAAAAGGTAACATAAATGGTCTTCGCATCTATGCCTCTGTACAGAATCCATTCCATATTACCAATTATTCGGGTCTTGATCCGGAAGCTGCAATGGGAACGCCCATGACACAAGGTGTAGATTGGGGAGCATATCCTAACGGTCGTAACTTCCTTTTTGGACTTAATTTCTCATTCTAAACGATAAAAAGATACCCATTATGAAAAGAAATATATTTATCGCACTGGCAGGAAGTTGCCTGCTGACGGTCTCCTCTTGTGTAGACCTCGATCAAGAACCGAAATCTTTCATTCAAGAAGAGCAATTTATTCAACAGCCTCAAACTCTTCCTCTGGTAGAAAAGAGCGTTTCCGGAATTTATAATGACCTTTGGTCAGGAAACTACGATTTCTGCTGTAGAATGATACGATACAATACTGCAGCCGGAGATGTAGTACCTCAGTTAGCAAAGCCTAATAATGATATGCTACCGCTCTATAATATGAATCCGAGCGCAGGAAATATTCCTAAAGACTCCAAGAGCTTATGGGAGAATTTCTGGAAAGTAATTAATAGCACTAATAAAATAATCAGTGGTACTCCTATACCCGAAGGAGATAAAGGGAAGCCTTACAAAGCAGTAGTAGCCGAAGCTCGTTTTTTGCGTGGACTTGCTTATTTCTATCTTGTTCGAATCTTTGGAGATGTTCCTAAAGTAACTAATACGGAAGAAGCCCTCAAAAAAGGAAATCCTCGCGTAGCTGTTAAAATTATCTATGACGAAGTTATAGTGCCGGACTTAGTGATTGCATGTGCTGACCTACCTGCCAAGAGCCGTTCAGGAAATAGTTCCACTCCTTCAATGTGGGCAGCTAAAACCTTGTTATCAGATGTTTACATGACAATGGCAGGATGGCCACTAAAGTTGGGCAAAGAATATTATGCTAAAGCCGCTGCTCAAACAAAAGATATCATAACTAATGCCGGACTAACATTAACAAAACCTTACGATGACCTATGGAAAGAGGATAAAAAAGGAGATGCTAACGAACACTTGTTTGCTTTACATAATAGTGTGGCGTTTAAAAACCCAAGTCAATATGGCAAATCTTTCTTCGCTTCCGATTATAGTCCTGCCGGTTGGGGCGACTATTTTGCTAGTGCCGACTTCATGGAAGCCTATCCCGACGATGATCGTAAAGATTGGAATTTTGAAACAGAATGGTATAAAGACAAAAAGAAAACCCAAAAGGTAACTTGGGAAACGAGTGTTAATAAGCTACCTCTAATTAAGAAGTTCAGAGACTACGATGATGTGAATCCAAAAACAGGTGTTATCAGTCAACTATCTAATGGGTTAACTACAATCTATCGATATGCAGATGCGCTGTTAATGTATGCCGAAGCTTCTACTTTAGCTACCGGACAAGTAGATGATATGGCCAAAAATGCACTGAAAGAAGTACAATTACGCGCTAATATGCCTGCTGATAAAATAACCAATACCACGGATGCAAAAGCTTTCGATGATGCTGTATTTGCTGAACGTGGTTGGGAGCTCTATGTAGAGGGAAAACGTTGGTTCGATATAGTACGTCGCGAAAAAGCTGGCGAAATACGACCGAAAGTTTATAATGAATCTTTCTACAAAGCTAATGGACATTATTATCTTCCTATACCAGAAGAAGAAGTAAGAATGGCAGAATGGAAAAATAATCCGGGATATTAAGTAATCTAAACACAATTTTAATATCGAAGATTTGATAATATCTTAATCGATTTAATACTTGAAGAGGAGATGCGCCAAATAGGTACATCTCCTCTTCAAGTATTTTCAATATGGTTGATTACTTTTTATCTAAGGTTTCAAAGCACGAGTTCTTACTAATAAATTCCGGAACTATTTCTTTCATTGCTGCCACAATATGCATTTGATTGTAAGTATAGCTTTCTGAAATAAGTTTATCAAGATGAACTTTTACTTCTTCATAATCGTACTCTCGTACATTAGCAATCATAATCTTTTCGTGATAAGTAGGTTTAGTATGTTCTTTGGCATTCAATAACTCTTCGTATAGTTTTTCTCCATGACGAAGACCGGTAAACTCTATCTTTATATTGCTTCTTCCCGAGAGATAAATCATTCTCTTTGCCAAATCAACAATCTTTACCGGAGTGCCCATATCAAAGATGTAGATTTCTCCCCCATTACCCATACTACCGGCTTCCAACACCAATCTACAAGCTTCGGGGATAGTCATAAAATAACGAATAATGTCGGGATGCGTAACGGTAACAGGTCCTCCTCGTTCTATTTGTTCCCTAAAACGAGGAATAACGGAGCCATTAGAACCTAACACATTTCCAAACCGAGTGGTTATAAACTTAACAGAATTATCACCTTCGGACTTTAACTTCTTTGCCAAAGATTGCACATATATTTCCGCTAAACGTTTAGAACATCCCATCACGTTCGTAGGATTCACCGCTTTATCGGTAGAAATCATGACAAACTTCTCTGCTGTATATTTCACTGCCAAATCCGCCATTATTTTTGTTCCCAACACATTCGTTTGAATAGATTCCGACACATTATCCTCCATCATGGGAACGTGTTTGTAGGCAGCGGCATGAAAAATATATTGTGGACGATATTCCTCAAATATTTTTTCCATACGAGTGGAATTAGATACATCGGCAATGATTGTCACTGCATTAATATTTCGCCAATAATCTTGCAATTCCAAGCGAATATCATGCAGAGGTGTCTCTGCTTGGTCTACTAATATCAACTGATAAGGATTAAACTTAACTACTTGACGCATAATTTCACCACCGATAGAACCGGCTGCTCCGGTAATCATCACCCGTTTATTTTCTAAATGAGAAGCTATTTTAGCAAGATCAACTTGTATTGGAGTGCGAGGAAGTAAATCTTCTATTTCTATATTCTTTAGCTGAGTATGTTCTAATGTTTGGTTATTCCATTCACTCAATGGAGGAGCAGAAAGTAGCTTGATATGATGCGACAGAAGTTCATCCAATAAAGGAGAGTTTCTCAATCCATTCATTTTCATCGGAGAGACAATCACTGCGTTTACCCTTCTATCTTCTATATTGTCTAATAATGTATTGTCGTTAGGATATACTTTTACTCCCATCATCACCTTCTTAATAAGTTCCGATTCGTCCGCTATAAATCCCCTTAAGCGATAATAATTATTCTTACTTACTCGAAGAGATTTTGCGATATTTATCCCTGATTCTTTTGCTCCATAGATAAATACATTCATACTTTTACTTCCATCAAAAGTTGCCGATTCGTAAAACAACTTAACTACAATGCGGGAACTCGACATTAATGCAAAATTGAGCACATACGCCATGAAAATAACACTATCCGGCATAAACTTGTTACCCAATATTAAATGATAGATAAGATTACCTATTAGCAATAATGAGTAACTAAGAGTGATAGAGACAAATATACGCATTATATCAACAAAAGAAGAATATCGAAGTACCCCTAGATAAGTGCGAAAGCAACGAAAAGAGAACATGTTAAGGGCAATAGTTATCGCTAATGCTAACTCTATAGCAGCAGACCTTTCTTCTAAAGAATTAAGATCAAAGCGTAAGAAATAAGAGATTAAGCAAGAGATCACAACAAGCAAGACGTCGAACAAAAAGACCGTCCATATAGGTAATACCTTAGCCGAAAGATATCTATGAATAAATGTGCGAATAATCATATAAACTATTGTTAAGTAATGAGCGCAAAGATAGTCTTTTTTTTACGAATGTGGAATTAAAATTAACTCTTTAGCTACTTTAACGCCTTTAGATAGTTCTACTGTATATATAATGTTTATTTTTGCAACCGTATCAAAAGACAATAAAATTATGAACTACGGTTTCGTGAAAGTAGCAGCAGCTGTGCCTGCCGTAAAAGTGGCAGATAGCAAACATAACGCAGAGAGAATAGAAGGATTAATGACAATAGCAGAAGGAAAGGGCATACAAATAATAGCTTTTCCTGAACTATGCGTTACCGGATATACTTGTGCTGATTTATTTGGGCAACAGTTATTGATAGAAGGGGCAGAAATGGCTTTGATGCAAATAATGAATACTACCCGACAATTGGATATTATTGGAATTGTGGGAATGCCGGTAGTGGTAAATTCCACTCTACTAAATACCGCTGTGGTGTTTCAAAAAGGTAAGATATTAGGTATCGTACCTAAGACTTATCTGCCTAACTATAAAGAGTTTTACGAACAACGTTGGTTTACTGCCGCACTGTCTCTTGCCGAAGATACAGTCAGGCTTTGTGGACAGCTTGCGCCCATTGGTCGAAATCTTTTGTTCGATACTTCCGATGCTTGCTTTGGTATTGAGATATGCGAAGACCTTTGGGCTCCTATCCCACCAAGTTCCATATTAGCCTTGCGTGGAGCGGATATCATTGTCAACTTGTCGGCGGATAACGAAAGTGTTGGTAAGCATCACTATCTTCGTTCACTTATTAGTCAGCAATCAGCTCGATGTATTGCCGGATATTTGTTCTCTTCGTGTGGCTTTGGAGAATCCACTACTGATGTTGTGTTCGCGGGCAATGGACTTATCTACGAGAATGGTAAATTATTAGCAAGCTCGGAACGTTTTAGCATGAAAGAGCAACTCATCACAAGCGAAATAGATGTAGAACGCATACGTTCGGAAAGACTTATCAACACCACCTTTTCAGCTAGTATGGCAAACTGTCCCGGAGAGAAAATAATTCATATTAATACTGAATTGGTAAATTCCAAAGACCTCTCACTCTCTCGCAGCATAAACCCACTTCCTTTTATACCTTCTATAGAGAACAGAGACGAACGTTACGAAGAGATTTTTTCTATTCAAGTTTCCGGTTTAGCAAAGAGACTTGTTCATACACATTGTCAAACAGCAATAGTAGGTATATCGGGAGGATTAGATTCTACACTTGCGTTGCTAGTTTGCGTAAAAACATTCGATAAGCTGGAACTTCCGCGCAAAGGAATTATCGGAGTAACGATGCCCGGATTTGGAACTACAGACCGTACATATCGTAATGCACTCGCACTC
>JAVVPX010000070.1:0-14056 GCA_036655555.1 Bacteroidaceae bacterium
AAGAGATATACGAGCTTGCGGGTATGCAATTTAATATTGGATCTCCTAAGCAGGTAGGCGAAGTGCTCTTCGAGAAATTGCAAGTAATGGATAAAGCGAAGAAAACAAAGTCTGGACAATATTCTACTTCCGAAGAAGTACTTGAGAACCTACGAACCAAACATCCGGTGGTAGCTAAAATATTGGAGCACCGAGGATTAAAGAAACTATTAAATACTTATATCGATGCCCTACCCCTATTAATTAATCCTAAAACAGGCAAGATACATACTTCGTTCAACCAAACAGTAACGGCAACGGGACGTTTAAGCTCAAGCAATCCTAACTTGCAAAACATCCCCATACGCGATGAAGATGGCAAAGAAATACGCAAAGCTTTCATACCCGATGATGACTGTTTGTTCTTCTCAGCGGATTATTCGCAGATAGAACTTCGCATCATGGCCCACTTGAGCCAAGATAAAAACATGATTGATGCTTTCCTTTCTGCTCAAGACATCCATGCAGCAACAGCGGCTAAAGTCTATAAAATAAAAATAGGCGAAGTTACTCGAGAGCAAAGAAGCAAAGCTAAGACTGCTAACTTCGGCATCATTTACGGTATCTCTGTCTTTGGATTGGCAGAGCGCATGGGAGTAGATCGCAAAGAAGCTAAAGAATTGATAGAAGGATATTTCGACACTTACCCAAGAGTAAAAGAATACATGGACGAAAGTATCGAAGTGGCTCGTAAGCAAGGTTATGTGGAAACAATCTTCCACCGCAAACGTTTCTTGCAAGATATTAATTCGCGTAATGCCGTAGTGAGAGGTTATGCAGAGCGAAACGCTATCAACGCTCCTATTCAAGGCAGCGCGGCGGATATTATCAAAGTGGCAATGATTAGGATCTATAAACGCTTCAAACAGGAAAGATTGAATGCCAAAATGATTCTTCAAGTGCACGATGAACTAAACTTCAGCGTACCCATAAACGAAAAAGAAATAGTTCAGAGAGTGGTAATAGAAGAGATGGAGAACGCTTATCGAATGCACGTACCTCTAAAAGCAGACTGTGGATGGGGCAAGAATTGGTTAGAAGCACATTGACAAACAAAGAAGTAAATGAAAGACTAAAATGTCAATATCGTTGGAAAGGAACATCTCTTTGAATCAAAAGTTATGTTCCTTTCTCTTTTCAAGTATCAAAATGAAACTAAAGTGCGCATATATATCTTTATTTGATGAATGACAAGAGAATATTAATGTATAATTAACCTTAAATAATAATCATATTGATAGTTCTATTAGATTATTATAACTACTTTCGCAGTGTCAATAAGACATTAGTAGGTATAATCAATTAAATCAATATCATTATGAAAGCAACTACATTTAAAAAAGCATTCATTCTTTCAGCATTAATTCTTATCAGCAACACATTCGCATTTGCAGGTAATATCAGCGATCTTGTTTATAATACCGAAGAGAAAGACGGTGTAATGGTCTCTCAGCTTGTGTATAAAATGGATGAAGGTAAATTGAGTAATCACGAAAAATATAACTATACCTACGACAGCCAAAAGAGAATGCAAACGCAAGAAAAGCAAGTTTGGAATGCTCGTAATAATAAATGGGAAAACAATCTTTGCATTAGCTACTCTTACCAAGACGGAAAAAAGAATGTTCAATACTCAAAATGGAATAAAAAAAATAATTCATACATACTAGTTCCTGAAATGACTGTAAGCGTAAGCGACACAGAAACTATCAGATAGAACAAACCTAAACATTAATAACTAAAGCGCGACTTTCTACAAGCCGCGCTTTTTCATTTTGATAGTTACAACAAATATCCTTTTACACCTCAGAAGATATTAAAAGATTACCTATCTTTGCAAATCGAATAATAAAATAACGAATCATAATGGCATTACAATGCGGCATCGTCGGACTACCTAATGTAGGCAAATCGACTCTTTTCAACTGTTTATCGAACGCTAAGGCACAAGCTGCTAACTTTCCGTTCTGTACTATCGAACCTAATGTAGGTGTAATAACTGTTCCCGACGAACGCTTGAATAAACTAGCGGAATTGGTGCATCCGGGACGCATCGTACCTACTACTGTTGAGATTGTAGATATTGCCGGATTAGTGAAAGGCGCAAGTAAAGGTGAAGGATTGGGAAATAAATTTTTAGCCAATATCCGGGAAACGGACGCAATTATACATGTATTACGTTGCTTTGACGACGAAAATGTGGTGCACGTTGACGGTAACGTTAATCCTATCCGCGACAAAGAAATTATTGATTACGAACTTCAGCTAAAAGATCTTGAGACTATTGACAGCCGCATACAAAAAGTGCAAAAGCAAGGACAGAGTGGCGATAAAGTAGCTAAACTCACTTATGAGATTCTTGCTCAATACAAAGAGGCTTTAGACCAAGGAAAATCTGCTCGTACCGTTCAATTTGAGACAAAAGATGAGCAAAAGATTGCTAAAGAACTATTTCTGCTGACTTCTAAACCGGTATTGTACGTGTGTAATGTGGACGAAGCAAGCGCAGTGAATGGAAACAAATATGTAGACATGGTACGCGAAGCTATCAAAGACGAAGATGCTCAGCTATTGGTAGTTGCTGCTAAAATAGAATCAGAGATTGCAGAGTTTGAAACTTTTGAGGAACGAGAAATGTTTCTTGGAGAAATAGGTTTGGACGAATCGGGAGTAACTCGGCTTATTAAGTCGGCTTATAAACTGCTAAACTTAGAGACTTATTTCACTGCCGGAGAAATGGAAGTGCGTGCATGGACTTATCAAAAAGGATGGAAAGCTCCTCTTTGCGCAGGCGTTATTCACACTGACTTTGAAAAGGGATTTATTCGTGCGGAGGTTATTAAATACAATGATTTTATTCAATATGGATCCGAAGCTGCCGTCAAGGAAGCAGGTAAATTAGGCGTTGAAGGAAAAGAATATATAGTGGAAGATGGCGATATTATGCACTTCCGTTTTAATGTTTAGTACATTATGAAATATCTGATTATCGGTGCAGGAGGTGTAGGAGGAAGCATTGCTTCTTTTCTTGCTTTGGCAGGGAAAGAGGTTAGTTGCATTGCGCGAGGTGCACATCTAAAAGCGATACAAGAGAAAGGCATTCATCTTTTATCCGGTTTAAAAGGAGAACACTATGTACCCGTAAAATCTTGCACAGGAGAGGAATACAAAGATAAAGCAGACGTTATATTCGTTTGCGTGAAAGGATATTCTATCGACTCTATCAAAGATATAATCTTGAGAGCAGCTCACAAAGACACTCTTGTCATTCCCATTTTGAATGTATATGGAACCGGTCCGCGCATACAACAGTTAGTGCCCGAAGTGATGGTTTTGGATGGTTGCATCTACATAGTAGGCTTCGTTTCCGCACCGGGCGAAATCACGCAAATGGGAACTATCTTCCGAATGGTATTTGGCGCACGCAAAGAGCAGGACGTTCCACGTGAAAAATTAGAAGCTATACAAGCCGATTTAGTAGAAGCAGGAATCAAAGCTCCTATCTCAGACGATATTAATAGAGATACCTTTGTAAAGTGGTCATTTATCTCTGCAATGGCTTGTACAGGAGCTTACTATGATGCTTCGATGGGAATGTTGCAAAAGCAAGGAAAAGAACGGGACACTTTTATCGGTCTGTCTCGAGAAAGTGCCGAAATAGGAAAAAGTCTAGGCATCACATTTAACGAAGATGTAGTTGCTTACAACCTTAAAGTATTAGATACTTTAGCTCCGGCAAGTACTGCTTCGCTACAAAAAGACCTTGCCAAACATCACGAATCAGAAATCAACGGACTATTGTTCAACGTCATCAAACAAGCCGAAGAATTGGGTATCGAAGTGCCCACTTATCAAGCTATAGCAACAAAATTTAAATAAAACAACTCTATATGTACAACACGTTAGACTTTATCACTTGGAATCCGGACCCTGAAATATTTACGTTTCTAGGCATCACCATTCGCTACTATTCGCTCTTGTTCGCAACAGGACTTGGATTGGCCTACTTTGTTGTAAAATACTTATATAAAGACCAAAAAATATCCGAAAAGCTCTTCGATCCTCTTTTCTTCTATTGCTTTTTCGGCATATTAATAGGCGCACGTTTAGGCCATTGCCTCTTCTATCAACCCGACTATTACCTCTCCCACCCCATTGAGATGATACTTCCCATCAAATTTACTCCCGATGGAATGAAGTTCATCGGCTATCAGGGACTTGCTAGTCACGGTGGAACCATTGGGCTAATGATTGCTTTATGGATGTATGTTCGCAAAACGAAGCTGAACTTCATTGCCATACTAGACAATATAGCCATCGCAACCCCTATCGCCGCTTGTTTTATTCGCTTAGGCAATTTCATGAATTCCGAGATTATAGGCAAAGTAACCGATGTTCCTTGGGCATTCATCTTCGTTAGAGAAGATATGTTTCCTCGACATGCTGCACAACTCTACGAAGCTATCGGCTATTTCATCATCTTTGTGATAGGCATTTGGCTATATAAAACGTACAAGACTAAACTGCATCGAGGATTCTTCTTTGGATATTGCCTAACTACCATCTTTACTTTTCGCCTATTCATAGAGTTCGTAAAAGAAAGCCAAGTAGCATTCGAAAACTCCATGACTTTAAATATGGGACAATGGTTAAGCTTTCCTTTCATCGCACTAGGAATTGCTTGCATGATAGGTGGCAAATGGTTGCAACAACTAAGTAATAAATAGAATTATATTTATTAAAAAATGAAAAAAATGAAAAAACTTTTTTATTTAATTATTTTGGTACTTTTCGTTTGTATTCCAACTCATGCACAAAGAAAAGTCACAATTATTGAACCGGAAAGTTCACAAGAACAAGAAGGAAAAGGATTGAAACGAAAAGTAGCAATTGCTAGATTCACCAATGAGACTCAGTACGCTAAAGGTCTCTTTTATGACAAAGAAAACGATCCTATGGGCAAACAGGCATTGGATATTCTTTCTGCTAAACTAGCTTCTTCCAACAAATTTATTCTATTGGAACGTAACGATATGGATAAACTAACAAGCGAAGTCGAAAAAGCAAACATGAGCGTGCAAAACATCGGAGCTGACTATCTAATTATTGGTTCTATTACAGAGTTTGGACGCAAAAATATAGGCGATGTAAAAGTGTTTTCTACTAGTAAAATGCAAATAGTAGAAGCTGCTGTCAATATTCGCTTGGTAGATGTATCTACCGGATTGATTCTTTATTCGGAAGAAGCTAAAGGAACTGCCGAACAAAAGACAAAAACGACAATGGGCATTGGCGGAAAAGCCGATTACGACGCAACTTTAAGCGACAAAGCTATTTCGATGGCTATTTCTCAGTTAGTAGAAAATATCATTAATAACTGCTTAGACCGACCTTGGAAATCGTATTTCTTAGCGTACGATGCCGATGCAGTTCTTATATCGGGAGGCAAAAGTCAAGGAATAAAAGAAGGAGATTCTTTTATCGTGAAGCAAAAAGGAAAAACAGTGAAAAATCCTCAAACAGGATTGGCTATTGAGCTACCGGGGAAAACTGTAGGAAAAGTCAGCGTCGTTAGCTCCGGAGGAGATACACCTGAATCAGAATATTCTATCGTTACTTTTACAGAAGGAAATATTAATAAAGACAATTTAATGAACTATTTTATAGAGGAGATTAAATAATGAAAACAAGATATATTATTTCTTTTCTTATCTGCTTTTGCGCACTATTCAGTAGCTGCAAAGTAGGAAGATATACCGAAGAAAGAGGATTACCAAACCAAGCATATCTACTATTTGTATCTAACCATAGCTACTCTAACACAGTGCAAGTAACTATTGACAACAAGATAAGCTTTGATGCTAAAGTCTTGAAAGAAAAGAAGATGACCGTAAAAGGAAATACTTACGCTATCGGTACAGGACGTAAAAAAATAAAAGTTGTTGATAAAGGAAAAACAATCTACGAAAAAGAGATATTCGTTACAACACAAGAAACTAAAAAGATACAACTACCATGAATAAATTATTAGTTGGTACCGCTTGTTGTGCACTTTTCCTAAGTTCTTGCATCACCACCGAAAAGCCATTATATTCTTGGGGAAACTACGAACAAACATCTTATAATTACTATAAGCAACAAACTCCCGAGGCCACTGAAGCTCTATTGAAAACATACGAACAGATGATTAAATATCAAAGCCAGAGCCAGCGGAAAATACTTCCTCCGGGGATATCTGCCGAATATGGTTATCTCCTCATCCAAGCAGGGAAAAAAGAAGAAGGATTGGCTATGTTGGAAAATGAAATCAAAACTTATCCCCAATCTAAGACCTTCATCGAACGAATTATTAAAATGGTAAAAAAATGAAAATATACAATTGTTTAGCACTGAGCTTGCTAATGTTTGCGTCTTGTACGACCACAAAAGAGCTTACCCGCGCAGATAATTACCCGGCAATGTATTCCGAAAAACCTTCGGGAATTCTCATCATGCCACCTATTAATAAAACGGTAAATGTAGAAGCCAAAGAATATTTCTATACATCGCTGGCAAAACCTTTATGCAACAAAGGGTACTACGTTGTTTCTCCCTTTCTGGCAATGGAAATACTAAAAAGTGAAAGTGCCTACGATTCTGAAATGTTCTTAGAAGCAAATTTAGCTCCTTTTAGAAATGTATTTGGAGCGGAAGCAGCTCTCTTCACCATCATCAATAGTTGGGAGAAGTCCACAATCGGAAGCAAAATCACAGTAAATATTGAATATATTCTCAAATCGACTAAAAATAACGAGATAATATTTAACAGAAAAGGCAAGGTGACGGTAGACACTAGCATAAATATATCGGAAGGAGGTCTATTAGGCTCTTTAATTAGTATGGCTGCCTCTGCCGTAAATACAGCAATCACAGACAAAGTGGTAGCTGCTCGATGCTGCAATGAGCACTGTTTATACGATTTACCGGAAGGTCAATATAGTCCTAAATTCGGATTAGACGGAGACATTGTAGCCGGTGCTAAAGAATTTGAAGCTGCAATCCAAAAATAAGACTTTTCATAGATACTTTCTCTTCCCCTCTACAACAGACCTGTTTTAGAGGGGATTATTGTATCATATAGGCTGCATTAAACCATAATACTGAATTTACAATTGGAATGGCAAAACATCAATTATTTGTTTCGTCAAAGCCGATTAAAAGTCTCTCCCAAAAACTTCCGTTAGTTTTTAAAGTCTTCAGTATTATTTTAAAAGTCTTCAGTATGTTTCAAAAAGTCTTCAGTATTATTTTTCTATTTCCCTTTTACTATTTTTTTTATCTCGTTTAGTTTGTTCAGAGCTTCTAAAGGCGTAAGATTGTTTACGTCTAAATTAAGTATCTCATCGCGTACGCTGCAAAGGACAGGGTCGTCGAGTTGGAAAAAGCTTAATTGCATTCCCTCTCGCTGATTAGATACTTCGACAAGTGGCTTTGAAATACCTTGTTGACGATTGTCTGTTTCTAATTGCTTAAGTATATCGTTTGCCCGCTTTACTATACTCTTTGGCATTCCGGCTATCTTTGCTACATGAATACCAAACGAGTGTTCGCTACCACCCCGCTCAAGTTTTCGCAAAAAGAGTACTTTATTGTCGACTTCCTTAACAGAAACGTTGTAGTTTTTGATACGCTTAAACGACTTCTCCATTTCGTTGAGTTCGTGATAGTGCGTGGCAAATAGCGTACGAGCCTTTGCTTTGGGATGTTCATGGATATATTCCACTATTGCCCAAGCAATAGAAATGCCGTCGTAAGTAGAAGTTCCTCGTCCAAGCTCATCGAACAACACTAAACTACGGGAAGAAATATTATTGAGAATATCTGCCGCCTCGTTCATTTCTACCATAAATGTAGACTCTCCCACTGAGATATTATCACTTGCCCCTACTCTAGTAAATATCTTATCCACCATACCGATATGTGCACTCTCTGCGGGAACAAAACTTCCTATCTGAGCCAATAAAGTAATAAGAGCCGTTTGGCGAAGTAAGGCAGATTTTCCTGCCATATTAGGACCGGTGATAATAATGATTTGTTGATGTTCACTATCCAACTCTACATCATTGGCGATATACTTCTCTCCTATTGGAAGCTGTTTCTCTATAACAGGATGTCTCCCTTGCTTGATATCGAGTACATCATTATCTTCTATCACGGGACGGATATAGTTATTCTCCCTAGCCACATTCGCAAAAGAAAGTAAACAGTCCAAACGGGCTATTTGATTAGCATTAATCTGTATGGCAGGTATATATTCCATTAAAGCAACGACTAGTTCGTTGTAAAGTTTGGTTTCCAATATTAATATCTTATCCTCCGCTCCGAGTATTTTCTCTTCATATTCCTTAAGTTCTTGGGTAATATATCGTTCGGCATTCACCAATGTTTGTTTGCGAATCCACTCGGCAGGAACTTTATCCTTATGTGCGTTTCTCACTTCGATATAATATCCAAAAACATTATTGTAAGCTATCTTCAAACTAGGTATGCCGGTAAGTTCACTCTCTCGTTGTTGTATTTTCAACAAATAATCTTTGCCCGAATATGCTATAGCACGCAATTCGTCGAGCTCTGCGTTCACTCCCTTTTGTATCACCCCTCCTTTGTTAATAAGCATTGGAGGATCGTTATTTACTTCCTTACCTATCTTTTCACGGATGGACAAGCATAAATTCAGCTGCTCCCCTATCCTATTCAAACTCTCGTTTTCGGTTGTCAAGCAAGCATTCTTTATCGGTTCTATTGCTTGAAGAGCTACTTTGAGTTGAACAACTTCACGAGGAGATACTCTTCCCACAGCAACTTTAGAGATTATTCTCTCTAAATCGCCTATCAAATGAAGTTGCTCTTCGATAATATCCTTAAAGTCAGGTTCACGGAAAAAGTATTCTACTACGTTTAGACGGTCATTAATAGGCTTTTCGTCCTTTAACGGGAATACCATCCATCGCTTCAGCAAACGTGCTCCCATAGGACTAATAGTTCGGTCTATCACACTCAACAGACTAGTGCCACCATCGTTCATGCTACTTATCAGCTCTAAACTCCTCACGGTAAACTTATCAAGACGTACATAACGGTCTTCTTCTATTCTCGAAAGAGCGGTAATATGCCCGATTTGTGTGTGTTGCGTCATGGTAAGATATTGGAGGATAGCCCCCGAAGCTATGATACCATTTTTGAGATGTTCCACTCCAAAACCTTTCAAGTTCTTTGTCTCAAAGTGTTTCAACAGTTTTTCTCTTGCGCTGCTCTCAGTGAAAGCCCAATCATCTAGTTCGAAAGTAAAGAATTTAGAACCGAAATTTCCTTCAAACATTCCCCGTTTGCCACGTTCAAAGAGAACTTCCTTTGGCGCAAAGTTATTAAGTAATTTGTCGATGTAATCGAACGTACCCTCAGCGGTAAGAAATTCTCCCGTAGAAATATCTAAGAAAGAAACTCCGCACGCTCCTTTGCCAAAATACACAGCAGATAGGAAATTATTCTCTTTATAATTAAGAATATTATCACTGATGGAAATTCCCGGCGTAACAAGTTCGGTAATACCCCGTTTTACTAACTTTTTAGTAGTCTTTGGGTCTTCTAACTGATCGCAAATAGCTACCCGCCTTCCTGCTCTAATAAGTTTAGGTAAGTAAGTGTCGAGAGCATGATGCGGAAAGCCTGCCATTTCCACCGATTTGCCTTGTCCGTTAGCACGCTTAGTCAACGTAATGCCTAGTATTTCGGCAGCTACAACAGCATCTTGGGAATAAGTTTCGTAGAAATCGCCACACCGAAACAGCATCACTGCATCAGGATGTATCGCTTTCAGTTCAAAAAACTGTTTCATCATTGGGGTTAAAA
Source organism: Bacteroidaceae bacterium (assembly GCA_036655555.1). Lineage (GTDB taxonomy): Bacteria > Bacteroidota > Bacteroidia > Bacteroidales > Bacteroidaceae > Bacteroides. The sequence goes on from JAVVPX010000070.1 coordinate 9,928, forward strand.
CTACTTCATTTGCCACTGTAAATATCCTTTCTTTTGTGTTAATAACAGACGCAAAGATACTTTTTTAAGCTGAAGACAGAAAGTAAGTTGAACCAAATTATTTGTTTCAATAGCAGTAATTTTCACGTTTGACCTTGCTAACGTAAGATTTTCGACTTAGTTAACCTTACTAATCTGAACTTTCATTATCTTTGTCCGCTAGTATCATTACTTAGGAACTAACTAATAAGGCAAGATAAAGAACTATCGCTATGGAATATAATTTCAGGGACATTGAGAAGAAGTGGCAAAAGAGATGGGTAGAACAAAAAACCTATCAAGTGACAGAAGATGAATCTAAAAAGAAGTTTTATGTACTCAATATGTTCCCCTACCCTTCGGGTGCAGGTTTACACGTTGGTCACCCCTTAGGTTATATTGCTTCCGATATTTATGCCCGCTACAAACGTCTGCAAGGATTCAATGTACTCAATCCTATGGGATATGATGCTTACGGACTTCCGGCAGAACAATATGCCATACAAACCGGACAACATCCGGCAATCACTACCGTCAACAATATTAATCGCTACCGCGAACAACTTGATAAAATAGGTTTCTCTTTCGACTGGAGTCGCGAGATACGTACCTGCGAACCCAACTATTACAAATGGACGCAATGGGCTTTCTTGCAAATGTTTAACCACTACTACGACAAAGATGCCGATAAGGCTACTCCCATTGCCAAACTCGTTGAAAGATTGGCAACAAAGGGAACAGAAGGATTGAATGCCGTCTGCACCGAAGAACTGAATATCACAGCCGAAGAATGGAAAACAATGCCGGAAAAGGTACAGCAAGAAACGCTTATGAACTATCGTATCGCCTACTTGGGTAATACAATGGTAAATTGGTGTCCGGAACTCGGCACGGTACTTGCTAACGACGAAGTAGTCGATGGCGTATCGGAACGAGGTGGTTATCCTGTTATTCAAAAGGTAATGCGTCAATGGTGCTTGCGCGTGTCTGCTTATTCACAACGTTTGCTCGATGGATTAAACAAACTAGATTGGACAGACTCTCTGAAAGAGACACAAAAGAATTGGATTGGACGAAGTGAAGGAGCAGAAATGCAATTTAATTATACTCTGCCAACCGGGACTTCTTCTTTTACTATCTTCACCACTCGTGCAGATACTATATTCGGAGTTACTTTCATGGTGCTTGCTCCCGAAAGTGAATTAGTAGCTCAGCTTACTACTTCCGCTCAACAAGCTGAGGTAAATGCTTATTTAGAAAAGACAAAGAAACGTACCGAACGAGAACGTATTGCAGACCGTAGCGTTAGTGGCGTATTCTCGGGAAGCTATGCTATTAACCCTCTTACCAAAGAAGAAATTCCTGTTTGGATATCTGATTATGTACTCGCCGGATACGGTACAGGAGCCATTATGGCAGTACCTGCTCATGATAGCCGCGACTATGCTTTTGCTAAACATTTCGGACTCGAAATACGTCCTTTAATTGAAGGTTGCGATATTTCTAACGAAAGTTTTGATGCCAAAGAAGGCATTATCATGAACTCTCCAATGAAAGGACACGAAAGCGGTTGTGCCCTTAATCTGAATGGATTAACGGTGAAGGAAGCTATTGCCAAAACAAAAACATACCTCAAAGAGGCCGGTTTGGGAAAAGTAAAAATAAACTTCCGTCTTCGCGATGCTATCTTCTCTCGCCAACGTTATTGGGGAGAACCATTCCCTATTTATTACAAAGAAGGAATGCCTTATACGCTCGACGAAAGTAAACTCCCGCTCGAACTACCCGAAGTAGATAAGTTTTTGCCTACCGAAACGGGCGAACCTCCTTTAGGTCGTGCCACAAATTGGAAAACGGACGACGGACATCCTTTAGAACTAAATACCATGCCGGGATTCGCAGGCTCAAGTGCCTATTATCTCCGTTACATGGACCCTCACAATAATGACGCATTGGTATCGCACAAAGCAAATAATTATTGGCAAAACGTAGACCTTTACGTAGGAGGTACAGAGCACGCTACCGGACATCTTATCTATTCCCGTTTCTGGAATAAATTCTTATTCGACCTTGGTGTAACAGTGAAGGACGAACCATTTCAAAAGCTTATCAATCAAGGAATGATTCAAGGTAGAAGCAATTTCGTTTATCGCATCAAGGACACTAATACTTTTGTTTCACTGAACCTAAAAGATAAATACGACGTCACTCCTATTCATGTAGACGTGAATATCGTAAGCAATGATATCCTTGATACCGAAGCTTTCAAAAATTGGCGTCCGGAATACCAAACCGCTGAATTTGTTCTCGAAGATGGTAAATACTTCTGTGGATGGGCAGTAGAAAAAATGAGCAAATCGATGTTTAACGTAGTCAATCCAGACATGATTGTAGAGAAATACGGTGCCGACACGCTTAGAATGTACGAGATGTTCCTTGGTCCGTTAGAGCAATCTAAACCATGGGATACAAACGGAATAGATGGAGTAAATCGTTTCATAAAGAAGTTTTGGGGATTGTTTTATAATAAAGCGGGTGAATATGCGGTTAAAGACGAATCGGCAACAAAAGATGAATTAAAATCGCTTCATAAACTTATCAAAAAAGTGAGTGCGGATATCGAAGCTTTCTCTTATAATACCTCGGTGAGTGCTTTCATGATTTGTATCAACGAACTCACAAGTTTAAAGTGCAACAAAAAAGAAGTATTAGAGCAACTAACCGTTCTTCTCGCACCTTTTGCACCACATATCAGCGAAGAACTTTGGGAAGCATTAGGCAATCAAAACAGCGTATGCGATGCCCATTGGCCTCTGTTCAACGAAGAATATCTAAAAGAAGATGTTATCAACTATGCCATCTCGTTCAACGGGAAAGCACGTTTCAATATGGAATTTGCAGCAGATACCTCCAATGAAATTATCCAATCAACAGTGCTCGCCAATGAAACAGCACAAAAATGGATAGAGGGTAGAACACCAAAAAAGATTATCATCGTTCCCAAAAAACTTGTCAATATAGTTTTATAACTTTACAACACATAAAATGAACAAACCACTTAGGACGGAAGTAGTTAGAGAATTAAAAGATTATCTTTTCATCACCTTAGGATTAATAAGTTATTCTATCGGATGGGCTGCATTTTTACTTCCATATCAGATAACTACCGGAGGAGTGACAGGTATATCGGCAATTATTTATTATGCTACCGGCACGCCCATTCAAATGAGTTACTTCATTATCAATGCTTTCTTATTAACCTTTGCTTTCAGAATATTAGGTCCTAAGTTTAGTGTCAAAACAGTGTTTGCCATCTTCTCACTAACCTTCTTTTTATGGCTCTTTCAGGAAATGATAAAGAACGACCAAGGAATTTTGGTACAAATAATTGGTCCCGGTCAAGACTTCATGGCTTGCATTATAGGTGCCGCTCTTTGTGGTATAGGTTTAGGCATTGTTTTCGTTAATAATGGAAGCACAGGCGGAACAGACATTATTGCCGCTGTAGTAAATAAATATCGTGACATTACTTTTGGAAGAATTATTCTCTATTGCGATATCATCATCATATCTTCTTGTTATTTCGTCTTTCAAGATTGGCGTAGAGTAGTTTTCGGCTTCGTCACGCTAATCGTCATCAGCTATGTGCTCGATATCATTGTCAACAGTGCTCGTCAATCCGTTCAGTTCTTTATCTTCTCAAAGAATTATGAAGAAATATCCGAACGTATCACTCACGATATGCACCGTGGAGTAACCATTTTAGACGGAATGGGATGGTATAGTAAATCACCGGTAAAAGTAGTAGTAGTCTTAGCTAAAAAGAGCCAATCTACACGTATATTCCGCTTAGTAAGAGACATAGACCCCAATGCTTTTGTGTCCCAAAGTTCAGTTATCGGAGTTTATGGAGAAGGATTTGATAAGATTAAGGTGAAATAAAAACGAATGGAAAAAGAAAGATACGATTGGATAGATTATGCTAAATTTATTTCTATTTTTTTAGTTATATCCTTTCATACTCCACCTCATGTAACGGGATATATAGGAGAACTTATCAGACAATTAAGAATGCCTGCTTTCTTTCTTATATCAGGTTTTTTATTTAATT